>NZ_JBYSWF010000024.1:0-90382 GCF_058780865.1 Pseudomonas sp. GP01-A4 | reverse complement strand
TGCTCCCGCTGGGCTGCGCAGCGGCCCCAAAATCTTGGGAGCGCTTCGCACTCCAGCGGGAGCAAGCTCCCTCGCCACAGGACAGCGATGAGCCTCTATCAACTTCGACCAATAGTGCGTTGACAAGTGTAGGAAACCCTAAGGATACTTCGGATCAGTCATACGACAACCTACAACAATAACGGGATCACCATGACCACCACAACCGCCCCTACCCCGTTCAACCGCTTGCTGCTCACCGGTGCCGCCGGTGGCTTGGGCAAAGTCTTGCGCGAACGCCTGCGTCCTTACGCCAAGGTACTGCGCCTGTCGGATATCGCCGACATGGCCCCGGCCGCTGACGACAGCGAAGAAGTATTGCCTTGCGATCTTTCCGACAAACAAGCCGTGCACCAACTGGTGGAAGGCGTCGATGCGATCCTGCATTTCGGCGGCGTATCGGTGGAACGCTCGTTCGAGGAAGTGCTGGGCGCGAACATCTGCGGGATCTTCCACATCTATGAAGCGGCGCGCCGCCATGGGGTCAAGCGCGTCATCTTCGCCAGCTCCAACCACGTGATCGGCTTCTACAAGCAGGACGAAGCCCTCGACGCCCACTCCCCGCGCCGCCCCGACAGTTACTACGGGCTGTCCAAATCCTACGGCGAGGACATGGCCAGTTTCTACTTCGATCGCTATGGCATCGAGACCGTCAGCATCCGCATCGGCTCCTCGTTCCCGGAACCCCAGAACCGCCGGATGATGCACACCTGGCTGAGCTTCGACGACCTCACCCAACTGCTCGAACGCTCGCTGTACACACCGAATGTCGGGCATACCGTGGTCTACGGCATGTCGGATAACCTCGATGTGTGGTGGGACAACCGCTTCGCCGCGCACCTGGGCTTCACCCCGCGGGACTCTTCCGAAGTATTCCGCAAACAGGTTGAAGCCCAGCCGATGCCCGCTGCCGGCGACCCGGCGCGGGTGTACCAGGGTGGCGCGTTTTGCGCCGCCGGCCCGTTCGGTGACTGACCACAGACCAACCCAAGGGAATGAGTGGCCATGCAAGCAGAACTGATTGTCGACGCTCGCAACGCCGTGGGTGAATGCCCGGTGTGGGTACCCGGGGAAAACGCCCTGTACTGGGTGGATATTCCCACAGGCGAACTGCAACGCTGGAACGCCACCAGCGGCCAGGCGCAGGCCTGGAAAGCTCCGCAGATGCTTGCCTGCATCGCCCGCACCTCGGCGGGCGATTGGGTCGCGGGCATGCAAACCGGGTTTTTCCGGCTGACGCCCCACGACGATGGCAGGCTCGACACTGCGCCCCTGGCCAGCGTCGAGCACGCCCGCCCGGACATGCGCCTGAACGATGGCCGCTGTGATCGCCAGGGCCGGTTCTGGGCCGGCAGCATGGTGCTGAACATGGCCGAGAATGCGGCCGACGGTGCACTGTACCGCTACGAAACAGGCCGGGCGGTTCACACCGCACTCAACGGTTTCATCACCCCCAACGGCCTGGCCTTCAGCCCAGACGGGCGCACGATGTACCTCTCGGATTCGCACCCGTTGGTCCAGCAGGTCTGGGCCTTCGACTACGACATCGACAGCGGCACGCCGTCCAATCGGCGGCTGTTTGTGGATATGCACCAGTTCCTCGGCCGCCCCGACGGAGCCGCCGTGGATGCCGAAGGTTGCTACTGGATCTGCGCCAACGATGCCGGGCTGGTCCACCGCTTTACCCCCGACGGCCGTCTCGACCGCTCACTGGCCGTGCCGGTGAAAAAACCCACCATGTGCGCCTTCGGTGGCAACCGCCTGGACACCCTGTTCGTCACCTCGATCCGCGACGACCACAGTGCCCAGTCGCTGGCCGGCGGCGTGTTTGCCCTCAACCCCGGGGTCACCGGATTGCCGGAGCCCACCTTCATCCTCTAGCTGCATCGCTGTGCCTTGAATAAAACAATAACAAGACTGGAGAGACACCCCATGGACTTCAAACGCACTTTGCTCCTCGCCGCACTCCCCTTCACCTTCGTCTTCGCCGGTGCCGCCCACGCGCTGGAAATCAAATTCGCCGACATCCACCCCGCCGGCTACCCCACCGTCGTCGCCGAAGAACAGCTGGGTAAAACCCTGGTGGCCGAAAGCAACGGCGGCCTGACCTTCAAGATGTTCCCCGGCGGCGTGCTGGGCTCGGAAAAGGAAGTGGTCGAACAGGCCCAGGTCGGCGCGATCCAGATGGCCCGGGTCAGCCTCGGCATCGTCGGCCCGGTGGTGCCGGACGTGAACGTGTTCAACATGCCGTTCGTGTTCCGCGACCAGGTGCATATGCGCAAGGTCATCGACGGCGAGATCGGCGATGAAATCCTCGCCAAGATCACCGACTCCGAATTCAACCTGGTGGCGCTCGCCTGGATGGACGGCGGCACGCGCAACCTCTACACCAAGAAACCGGTGCGCAAGATCGAAGACCTCAAGGGCATGAAGATCCGCGTGCAGGGCAACCCGATCTTCATCGAAACCATCAACGCCATGGGCGGCAACGGCATTGCCATGGACACCGGCGAGATCTTCAGCGCCCTGCAGACCGGCGTGATTGACGGCGCGGAAAACAACCCGCCCACCCTGCTGGAACACAACCACTACCAGAACGCCAAGTTCTACAGCCTGACCGGCCACCTGATTCTGCCCGAGCCCATCGTGATGTCGAAAATCACCTGGAACAAGCTCACCCCCGAGCAACAGGTGCTGGTGAAGAACACCGCCAAGGCCGCGCAGATCCAGGAGCGCGAGCTGTGGGACGCCAAGTCTGCCAGCAGTGAAGCCAAGCTCAAGGCCGCCGGTGTGGAGTTCATCGACATCGACAAGAAACCGTTCTATGAGGCCACCGCTTCGATCCGCGACAAGTACGGCGCGCCCTACGCCGACCTGATCAAGCGCATCGAAGCCGTCGAGTAACCCTCCTTCCCCTCATAGATAAGGCCCGGCGCGGTCGGCATCGACGCGCCCGGTTACGGTGAACGCCATGAAGAATTTACTGCTGCGCATCAACGACCGCATTTACATGAGCTGCATCTGGATCGCCGGCCTCGCCGTTCTTGGCGTCGCGCTGATCATTCCCTGGGGCATCTTCGCCCGCTACGTGCTCGGCACCGGCTCCAGCTGGCCGGAGCCCACCGCTATCCTGCTGATGCTGGTGTTCACCTTTGTCGGCGCCGCCGCCAGTTACCGCGCCGGGGCGCACATGTCGGTGGCCATGGTCACCGACCGCCTGCCGCCCGGCCAACGCCGAATCGTCGGCATCGTCTCACAATTGCTGATGGCAACCATCTGCCTGTTCATGACGATCTGGGGCAGCAAATTGTGCCTGTCGACCTGGAACCAGTTCATGAGCGCCATGCCGACCTTGCGGGTGGGCATCACCTATATGCCGATCCCGATCGGTGGCTTGCTGACCCTGGTTTTTGTGCTGGAAAAACTCCTGCTGGGTGACCAGAGCCACCGTCGGGTCGTGCGCTTCGACCTGGTTGAAGAAAGTGAAGGGGCTGCCTGAATGGACGCATTGATTCTGTTGGGCAGCTTTATCGCCCTGATCCTGATTGGCATGCCGGTGGCCTACGCCCTGGGGCTTTCTGCGCTGATCGGCGCGTGGTGGATCGATATTCCGTTCCAGGCCCTGATGATTCAGGTGGCCGGCGGGGTGAACAAGTTTTCGCTGATGGCGATTCCGTTCTTCGTGCTGGCCGGGGCGATCATGGCCGAGGGCGGCATGTCGCGCCGGCTGGTGGCGTTTGCCGGGGTGCTGGTGGGCTTTGTGCGCGGCGGCCTGTCCCTGGTGAACATCATGGCCTCGACGTTTTTTGGCGCGATCTCCGGCTCGTCGGTGGCCGATACGGCGTCTGTCGGTTCGGTGCTGATTCCGGAAATGGAACGCCAGGGCTATCCCCGTGAATTCGCCACCGCCGTCACGGTGAGCGGCTCGGTGCAAGCCTTGCTGACGCCTCCCAGCCACAACTCGGTGCTCTACTCCCTGGCGGCGGGCGGCACCGTGTCCATCGCCTCGCTGTTCATGGCCGGCGTGGTCCCGGGCCTGCTGATGAGCGCCTGCCTGATGGTGCTGTGCCTGATCTTCGCGAAAAAGCGCAACTACCCCAAAGGCGAAGTGATCCCCCTGAAACAGGCACTGAAAATCTGCGCCGATGCACTGTGGGGCCTGATGGCCATGGTGATCATTCTTGGCGGGATTCTGTCGGGCATCTTCACCGCCACCGAGTCGGCGGCGATTGCGGTGTTGTGGGCGTTCTTCGTGACCATGTTCATCTACCGCGATTACAAATGGAGCGAGCTGCCCAAGCTGATGCACCGCACGGTGCGCACGATCTCCATCGTGATGATCCTGATCGCGTTCGCTGCCAGCTTCGGCTACATCATGACCCTGATGCAGATCCCGGCGAAGATCACCACGATGTTCCTGACCCTGTCGGACAACCGCTACGTGATCCTGATGTGCATCAACGCCATGCTGCTGTTGCTGGGTACGGTGATGGACATGGCGCCGCTGATTTTGATCCTCACGCCGATTTTGCTGCCGGTGATCCTGGGGATTGGCGTCGACCCGGTGCACTTCGGCATGATCATGCTGGTGAACCTGGGGATCGGCCTGATCACCCCGCCGGTGGGTGCGGTGTTGTTTGTGGGGGCGGCGGTGGGCAAAGTCAGCATCGAGAAGACCGTGAAGGCGTTGCTGCCGTTTTATGGCGTGCTGTTTTTGGTGCTGATGGCCGTGACCTACATTCCGGCGTTGTCGTTGTGGTTGCCCGGGCTGGTGTTATAAGCCCCACACTGCGTGTAGCGAGGGAGCTATTGTGGAGAGGGAGCTGCTGTGGCGAGGGAGCTTTCTGTGGCGAGGGAGCTTGCTCCCGCTGGAGTGCGAAGCGCTCCCGCTTTTTTTGGGGCCGCTCCGCAGCCCATCGGGAGCAAGCTCCCTCGCCACACAAGCATTCATCATTCAATAGGTCTGCTGACACTCATGATGCTTGAACTCGAAGACAACCTGACCCACCTGACGCTGGCGCCAGCGTTGGGCGGGAGTATCGTCAACTGGACAGTACGCAGCAGCGGCCAGCCGTTGCTACGCCACACCGATCGACAGGCGCTGGCCAGCGGCCTGCCGGGGAAGCTTGCGTGCTTCCCGCTGGCGCCCTGGTCGAACCGGGTTGCCGAAGGTGGCTTTGATAACCCATCAGGGTGGTTGGGACTTGAGCCCAACAGCCCGCTGGACCCGCTGCCAATTCATGGCAGTGCCTGGCAACAGGTGTGGCAGGTGGTCAGCCAGACGTCAGACGAAGTGGTGTTGCAACTGGACAGCAGCACACCCTTTGCGTATCGCGCCGAGCAGCGGGTTCAGTTGAAGGGCGGCAAGTTGAGCATCACCTTGCGCGTCACGCACCTGGCGGAAACGGCGACGTGGCATGGGCTGGGATTGCATCCGTATCTACCCCGCAGGGCGGGCACGCAATTGCAGGCAAAGGCTTCGCAGGTATGGATGAGTGATGCGGCGAAATTGCCGACAGGCCTGGCTGCCGTGCCCGCCGAGTGGGATTTTCAACACCCAGAATCGTTGCCCGAGACACTGGTGGACAACGGTTTTTGCCAGTGGGACGGGCGCTGCGTCATCCAGCAGCCAGACCTGGGTTACACCCTGGAATGCCAGGCCACCGGCAGCGACTATTACCTGCTGTATTGCCCGCCGGGGCTGGATTTTTTCTGCTTCGAGCCGGTGAGTCATCCGGTGAATGCCCATCACCTGCCGGGTAGGCCGGGATTGAAGCTGTTGGAACAAGGCCAGTCGGCAGAACTCAGTTTCAGCCTGCAATACAAAACCCTCTAACAACACAAAACCCATGTGGGAGCGGGCTTGCTCGCGAATGCGGTGGATCAGTCAACACATCTGCGACTGACACTCCGCATTCGCGAGCAAGCCCGCTCCCACATTTTTGATCTCCATTGTGTCTTAGGGAGGGGTGTTTTTCAGGCGCCCCGCCGTGTCGATACTCACCACCACCGATAACCCCGGTCGCAGCCGTTCACTCTGCTCCTGCCCCGGATCCACGGTAATCCGCACCGGCACCCGCTGGGCGATCTTGACGAAGTTGCCGGTAGCATTGTCCGCCTGCAACAGGCTGAACTCCGACCCGGTCGCCGGGGAAATGCGCTGCACCGTGCCGTGAAACTTGCGGTGGTCCAGGGCATCCACGGTAAAGGTCACCGGCTGGCCAACCTGCACGTTGTCCATCTGGGTTTCTTTCATGTTGGCGATCACCCACAGCTGGTTCGGCACCAGCGCCATCAACTGCGCGCCGCTGTTGACGTAGGCCCCGAGGCGCACGCCAATCTGGCCCAGTTGCCCGTCACGCGGGGCGATGATCCGGGTGTTCGACAGGTCGATACGCGCCAGCTCCACTGCCGCATCGGCACTGGCCACCGCCGCCTCCAGCGAACCGCGATTGACGATCACTGTCTGCAAATCCTGCCGGGCGATTTCCAGGTTGGCCTGGGCCTGGGCCACGGCCGCGATGGTTTGCGCATTGGCGGCGCGGGTCACGTCCAGCTCGCGTTTGGACACCGACCCATCGCTGATCAACTCCTCATTGCGGCGCAAATCCGCGGTGCTTTTGCGGGCCTGGGCCTGGCTGTCCATCAAGGCCGCCTGACGCAGCTTGATGGTCGCCTCGGCGCTGTTGCGTTGCTGCACCACATTGGCCAGGGACGCCTGCTGCACCGCCAGTTGCGCCTGGGCCTGATCAAGGCGCTGCTTGTAGATACGGTCATCGAGGCGCACCAGCAAATCCCCGGCCTTGACGTACTGGAAGTCCGTCACCGGCACTTCATACACGTAGCCGCTGAGCTGCGGCCCGATGATCGTCACCTGGCCGCGCACCAGGGCGTTTTCGGTGGTTTCCACGGCGCTGCTGAAGGGCGGCAACTGCCAGGCGTAGAGCACGATCAGCACGCCGATAATCGCAATCGCGGCAAAGCCCATGGAAGAGATGATGCGCACCCGCAAGGAGCGCGGTTCGGTGGCCGGCATGCTCGGCGGCGCGGTGCCTTCCGGCGTGGAAGCGATGGCGTTGGTGGTGGTCGTCGTCGGTTCGGTCATGAAGAAAGTGCGCCGCTGGGTTGAACGGGAGGCGCTGCACTGGCGGCAGCTTTAGTGGTACTCATCAGCCAGAGGCTGCGGATAAAGATCCAGATCATGGTGAGTATGGCGATGATCGCGATCAGCATGAACACATCGTTGTAGGCCATCACATTCGCCTCGCGGGTGGCGGCCGTGGCCAGGCTGCGAATGCCCATGAGGTTGCGCAGCTCGGGGTCGGCGATCACCCCGCCATAGGCCGAGCCGCCGCTGGCGACACGCGCCGCCACACGCGGGTCGAGCAGGGTCAGGTGTTCGACGATCATGCTGGAATGGAATTTCTCCCGCACGATCTGGAACGTACCGAGCAATGCCGCACCAATCAGGCCGCCGAGGTTCTGGCAGATCCCGAACAGCACCGAGAAACTCACCAGGTTCCTGGGGTTGGTCAGTACGTTCTTCGTGCCCAGGACCATGGTCGGCCCGAGGAAGAACGTGCCGCCAAAGCCTAGCAGGAACTGGCTGATGTACATGTTTTGCGGGCGCGTGAGGTTGCTGGAGAAACTGTCCATCACCGAGCCCACTGCCATGAAGGCCAGGGAGATGATCAGCGGCATCAGCAAATGCGCGGGGTTGATGGTCAGCGCGCTCACGGCCAGGCCGGCAATCGCCCCCGCCAGCATCACCCAATACAGCGTGCGCATCTGCTCGTTGCTCATGTTCAGCATCTGCATGAAGCCCACGGCGCCGGTGGACTGCTCCGAGAGCACCATGCGAATCAGCACCACCGCCAACGCCAGGCGAATCATCGCCCCGCTGCCCAGCCAACGGGTCATCAGCAACGGGTTGGAGCGGTTATGTTCGATGGCCAGGCCGGCCATGATCAGCACCAGCGAGCAGGCCGAGGCGATACCGATCCACGGCGCTTCCAGCCACCAGTCGATACGGCCCAGGGACAGCACCGCGCAGAGCAAGGCAACGCCGGTGGCGAGGATGGCGAAGGTCAGGAAGTCGAGTTTTTCGAAGGTCTTGAAGCGGTCGCCCGGTGGCAGCTTGAGCAGGAACACACAGCCCAGGCAGGTCAGGGCCATGCCCAGTTCGAACAGGTACAGGCCGCGCCATTCGGCGATTTGCAGCAGGTCTTCGGAAAACAGTCGGGCCAGGGGCAACGCCAATTGCGCGGTGCCCAGGCCGAGCACCAGGGCTTTCATCCGCCACTTTGCGGGAAAGGCCTGGATCATGTAGTACAGGCCCAGGGAACTGAGGGCGGCGCCGACCATGCCGTGGGCCGCGCGTACGGCGATGGCCGAGCTGAGGTCGTTGACGAACAGGTGGCCGAAGGTGACCAGGGCGTAGAGCACCAGGAACACTTCGGTGAACGCACGCAGGCCGAATTGCTGGCGGAATTTCACCAGCAGCAGGTTCATGGAGACGTTGGTCATGACGTAGGCGGCGGGGAGCCAGGCCATCTCGGCCGTCGTCGCGCCCAGGGCGCCCTGGAGGTACACAAGGTTGGCGATCACCAGCGAGTTGCCGAGGCCACCGGTGATTGCCACCAGTACGCCAACGAGGGCGTAGGCCCAGCGCTTGCGGGTGGAATGCAGCGGCGTCGACGGCGAGCCCGGCAGGCTCGGGCGCTCGTGGGGCTGCCAGGTGTGGGGGGTGTATTTGTCCATTCGGTGGCCTTGATGACCGGCGTTTGGGGCCGGTGGAACGGTTACTCAGGGAGTAGTAAACCTGAGTGGAGTTCAACTTGCCATCTTGGGAGGGATTTGGGCGGTTGGGGTGCATATCCGTTGCTGCGGTAACGGCTGCTTATGGTTCCGCTCTTACAGCGGCTCACTTCTTAACAGCGCAAAAGTAAGCAAAACGCTCTTGCCCCACCACTCGGCACCTCGCTAATGCTCGGTGTGCCCGCACTCCGGCCAGCGTGGTTAACGGGGCCCTAAGATCAAGATCAAAAGCAAGAGCACAGCGGCCTACCGGCCGGCTTGAGTGTTGTAAATCAACAGCTAAAGCGGGCACGGTCAAATGTGGGAGCGGGCTTGCTCGCGAAGGTCGTTAACGATGACGCGGGCATCCTGAATGAACGCGGCGCTCTCAGGTTCTTCGCGAGCAAGCCCGCTCCCACAGAAAAGCAGCTCTGCTTTCGCCCTGGATCTTGCCTCTGTTTTTAACACTCAAGCCGGCCGGTAGGCCGCTGTGCTTTTGCTTTTGACCTTGATCTGACTGCCCCAATGAGCCCGAGGCCGAACGCAGGCAGTGCGAAGCGGGCCGCTGTAAGAGCGGAACGATAAGCGGCCGTTACCGAAATAACGGATATGCCCCCCACCTCAAATCCACCCCAACCAACTCCAATACGTAGCCGCAAACACCAACATCAACCCATACCCAATCAACGTCACCAAAATCCCGACCTTGGCAAACTGCCGCGCGGTAAACGTGCCGGTCCCCAAACACACCATATTCTGCGGCGCATTGATGGGCAGGATAAACCCGTAGCTCATCACAAACCCCAGCAACATCGTCATCCCCAGCCGACTGAACTCCCCGGGCAACGTCTGCAACACCGCAATCAAAATCGGCAACAACGCCGAGGTCAACGCCGTGGCACTGGCAAACCCCAAATGAATCACGATCAAAAACACCCCCAGAATCGCAAACACCCCCAGCGGCCCCACCTGGTCCAACCCGGTATGCGCCACCACCTGCGACCCCAGCCACTGCCCCGCCTGGGTCGTCAGCAACGCCGTACCCAGGCTGATGCCAACCCCAAACACAATCACCGTGCCCCACGGAATCCGCGACTGCACATCCTTCCAGGTCATCACCCCGATCCCCGGCATCAGCAAGAACACCAGCCCGGCATACGTCGTTGAGGTCGTATCAAAGCTGTGCAACCGCCCCTCAGTCGCCCACGCCAGCAACAGCAACACCGACACCGTCAGCAAGCGCTTCTGCGGCCCCGTCATCGGCCCGATGTCCACCAGCGATTGCGCCACCGCCTCCTTGCCTCCGGGAATGCTGTCACTCTCCGGCGGCAGCAGCTTCAACACCAAAAACAACAACACCGCCGACATGATCAGCGCCCACGGCGCCCCGGCGATCAACCAGTCGATCCACGACACCCGCTGCCCCAGCATCTTGTCCATAAAGCCAACCGTCAGCAGGTTCTGCGCCGCCGCCGTCTGGATACCGACGTTCCAGATGCTCGTACCCTGGGCCACGACGATCATGATCCCGGCCGCAATATTCGAACGCTTGTCCACGCCAAACGCGGCAATCACCCCCATCATGATCGGCACCACACACGCACTGCGGGCCGTGGCGCTGGGCACCACCAGGCTCAAGAGGATGGTCACGGCAACTGCCCCGACGAGAATGCCCCGGGTGCTGGTACCCACGCGGGTCAGGGTGACCAACGCGATGCGCCGGTCCAGCCCGGTATGGGTCATGGCTGCGGCGATAAACAACGCGCCGGCCACCAGCGCCAGCGCCGGGTTGGAAAACCCCGTCAACGCCATGCTGATCGCCGGGCTGGAACCGATCAGGTGCGTCGGGTCTTGCAGCGACGGCGCAGTGCCGAGCAAAAACGCCATCAACGAGGTGATCATGATCGCGCTGGCCTCGTAGGAGACCGCTTCGGTGATCCATACCACCACCGCAAACGCGAGGATCGCCAGCATCCGGTGCCCGGCCACCGGCAAGTCGGCCGGCAGCGGCAACAGCAGCACGCCGACCATCACCAGTACGCCGACCACCAGGCCCAGGGGCAACTTGAATGAAGCAGCTGTTGTTGCGGGGGCACTCATGGGGTTCTCCGTCGGCCGTGAAATCTGGCCCACAGCATGAGGCAAAGCGTCACGCCCGGTGTTGACGGGTATCAAGTGGCTAGGCCAATAACTGGGTCAACACCGCTCGCAACTTGCCGGGCTTGACCGGCTTGTTCAGCAATGGCACGTCCAGGCGCTGCAATGCACGGCGGCATTGGTCGGTGCGGTCGGCGGTGATAATCACTGCCGGAATCCTGCAGCCAAAATGCTCGCGCAACTGGTGCACGACCTCACAGCCCACCACGCCATGGTCCAGGTGATAGTCCGCGAGAATCAGCTCCGGTGCCCTGCCCTGCAACGCAACCAGTGCGCCGGCCTGGTCGGTCGCAGTGACCACCTCGCAGCCCCACTGCCCAAGCAGCGCGCTCATGCTGTCGAGGATGCCGACTTCGTTATCCAGCACCAGCAGCCGCCTCCCCGGCAGCGGGTTGCCGGTGCTCGGTTGCGCGGCCACCACACTGATGGGCAGCGGCATGTCCTCGCTGATGGGGACTTCGATGCTGAACATCGAACCGCGCCCCGGCCACGAACGCACCGCCACCGGATAACCGAGGACCTCGGCGATACGCTCGACAATCGCCAACCCCAGTCCCACGCCCTTGCGGTCGGCGGCGCGGCCCACGTCCAGTTGATTGAACTCCAGGAAGATGGCGTCCAGGCGGTCCGCCGCAATTCCGCGCCCGGTGTCCCACACCTCCAGGCGCAACCGCTCACCCCGGCGGCGGGCGCCCAGCAGGATGGAGCCCGCGCTCGTGTAGCGGCAGGCGTTGCTGAGGAAATTGCGCAGGATCCGCGTCACCAGCCGCAGGTCGGTGTTGATTGCGTAATGGCCTGTACGCGCCCGCAGGTTCAGCCCGGACGCCGCGGCCACCGACTGGAATTCCGAGACCAGCGGTGCGAACAGTTCGTCGAGACGGTACAGGGCGATGTCCGGCTTGACCGCCGCTTGATCGAGTCGGGAAATGTCCAGCAAGTCGGTGAGCAAATCCTCGGCGCCTTCCAGGGCCTGATGGGTGCGCTCCACCAACACGTGTTCGACGCTGGGCAAGTTGCGCTCGCGCAGGGTGGAAATCAGCAAGCGTGCGGCGTTGAGGGGTTGCAGCAGGTCATGACTGGCGGCGGCAAGGTATTTGTCCTTGCTGCGGTTGGCGGCCTGGGCGGCATCCCGGGCATCGCGCAGGTCCTGCTCGATCTTCTCGCGCTGGGCGATTTGCTGTTGCAGGTTGCGGTTGGCTTCCAGCAACTCGTCGGTACGCGCCGCGACCCGCTGTTCCAATTCGTCGTTGAGGCGGATGTAGCGATTGCGCTCGGCTTCCAGCTCGTCGAGGCGCGCGGTCAGTTCGGGGTAATGACTCTTGCGCGCCGAGTGGTTGCCCAGCCCCAGCAGCCCCGCGAGTGCCCGTTGCTGATCGTCAGAGAGCTTCGCCATAGACGACCTCGACGTCACGCTGGCTGGATTCACGCGGGTTGGTAAGGATGCACGGGTCGTGCATGGCGTGCTGCGACAGAAAGGGAATGTCCGCCACTCGAATCCCATGCAGGCCGAGGGTTTCATGGAAGCCGATCGCATGCTTCAACGCGATCAAATGGTCCACCAGCCGGCCGCAGATTTGCCGGTGGTTGAGGCCCCGGCAATCAATGCCGAAGGTCTCGGCAATCACCTTGAAACGCTCCGGTGCCGCGCTGTAGTTGAACGCCACCACATGTTCCACCAGCACCGCGTTGCACAGGCCATGGGGCAGGTCGAGAAAGCCGCCAAGGCTGTGGGACATGGCATGCACCGCGCCGAGGATCGCGTTGGAAAACGCCAGCCCGGCCTGCATGCTGCCCAGCATGATTTTCTCCCGCAGGGCGATGTCGCCGGGGTTGGCGATCATCTGCACCAGGTTGCCATTGATCAGGCGCATGGCTTCCAGCGCGTGGGGATCGGTCAGCGGGCCGTGGCCGGTGGACACGAAGGCCTCGATGGCATGCACCAGCGCATCGATGCCGGTACAGGCCGAGAGAAACGGGTCCATGCTCGCCGTGGTTTCCGGGTCGATCAGTGAAACATCGGGCACCACCGCCTTGCTGACGATGGAGAACTTCATGCGCTCCTGCTGGTTGGAAATGATCACGAACTGCGAGACATCCGCCGAGGAGCCCGCGGTGGTCGGGATCAGGATCAGCGGCGGGCTCGGCACGCGGATGGTGTCGACGCCTTCGAAGTCGAGGATGCTGCAGCCATGGGCGACCACGATGCCGATGGCCTTGCCGCAGTCCATCGGGCTGCCGCCACCGACGGCGACGATCACGTCGCAATGGTTTTCACGGTAGACCTCGGCGCCGAGCATCACCTCTTCAACCCGGGGGTTGGGCGAAACGGCGGTGTACAGGCAGTAGTCGATGCCGATGGCTTGCAGGCTGGCCTCGACATCGGCCACCCAGCCGACAGCAACCACGCCGGGATCACTCACCACCAACACCTTGCGCGCGCCAAAGGTCTTGGCGTAGTTGCCTACGTTGTGCCGGCAGCCGGCGCCAAAGATGATTTCAGGGGAAACGAATTTACGCAGGAGACTCAGGTTCGGGCTCATTGGTAAGCCTGTTTTTATTATTCTGGAAGATGCGCTCCACACTAACCCATCCGACACTGAATGCAATCAGACCAATGGGTGGCGCTGAAACCGCGACGTACGGCACGATCTACTACTTTGGTACTGATTCCCCTCTCTATCGTCGCATTCCCAAGGCATCGAGACTGGCATGTAATGGGCGCATGACCCTATGGATCGGACCTGCTTGAATAAGCAAAAATAATAAGGCGAACGTCCATGTACAAAATTCTGATAGCCGACGATCACCCACTGTTTCGCGAGGCGATCCACAACGTCATCAGCGACGGGTTCCCGGGCAGCGAAGTGATGGAAACCGGCGACCTGGACAGCGCCCTGGCCCTGAGCCAGGAGCACGACGATCTGGATCTGATCCTGCTGGACCTGAACATGCCGGGCATGCACGGCCTCAATGGCCTGATCAACCTGCGCAACGAGTCGCCGACGATTCCGGTGGTGATCGTGTCCGCCGAGCAGGACAAGCAGGTCGTGCTGCAAGCCATCACCTATGGCGCGGTGGGGTTTATCACCAAGTCCTCGCCCAGGCTGCAGATGACCGAGGCAATCCAACAGATTCTCAACGGCAATGTGTATTTGCCGCCGGAGATTATTCGCAGCCAGAAAATCGGCGGGCAACGGCGCATGAATGATTGCCTGGGGCTTGCGCCGGAGCTGCTGCAGGCCCTGACCCGCAAGCAATTGCTGGTGCTGGAGCGGATGACCAAGGGTGACTCGAACAAGCAGATCGCCTATAGCCTGGAGATTGCCGAGACCACGGTGAAGGCCCATGTCTCGGCAATCCTGCGCAAGTTGAACGTGCACAATCGGGTGCAGGCGATTCTCAGCGCCGGGGACATCGACTTTGGTGCCTACCTGCGGCGCTGATACCCGTAGGGGCGGGATGCTGACCGCATTTCAAGGCACCTGAATGAGGGCCCGAAACAGCATGCCCGCCGCCACCAGCACACACAGGGTGGCAAAACCCACCTGCAAGGTGCGCGCCTTGATCACCGAGCACAGGCGCCGCCCCGCCAACATGCCGACAATGCTCGACCCGATAAACACCCAGCCCATCGGCTCGATACTGACCCCGGCATGAAACGCACCGATCACGCCGATCAACGAGATCAGGCTGATCACCATCAGCGAGGTGGCGACGATGCCGCGCATCTGCACATCGGTCAGTTGCTTGAACGCCGGTACGATCAAGAAGCCGCCGCCCACGCCGAGCAGGCCCGATACCGCACCGGTCACTGCGCCGAGGGCGGCCAGGGTGGCGGTGCATTTGGCGGTCCAGGAAAAGCGCCCGGTCTGTTGGTCGAGCATACAGTTCTTCTGGCCCCAGGACGCGGTGCCGTGGTCGCTCGGCCCGGCCTCAAGCTTCTCCCGTTGCAGCATGCGCCAGGCCACCAGCACCATCAGCGCACTGAACAGGCCCATCAGGACTTTCTCCGACATCTGGTGGGCGAAGAAAACCCCCAGCGGCGAAAATAGCGCGCCAAGCAGCGCAATCAGCAGCGCCGCGCGGTAACGCACCAGGCCATGGCGCAAACCGTCGACAGCCCCCACGGCAGCGGCCGCGCCCACCGCGAACAACGACACGGGCGCGGCCTGGGTCATGGTCAACCCCAGCCCCAATACCAGGGCCGGGACACCAAGAATGCCGCCTCCGGCGCCGGTCAAGCCCATGACCAACCCCATCAACACGCCCAGAAAACTTGCCAGCAGCATAGGGTTGCCTCAATCCACCTTGGCCAGACGGGTCAGCCACTCGCGGCCCTTGAGCATGCCGTTCCAGTAGAACCACGGCAGGAAACTCGCCTTGAGGAACCACGCCGAACGCCGCGCCACAGTCGGGTCGAGGGGAAAGGTCGGCAGCAACTTGCCGCCATAGCCGAACTCGGCCAGCACCACCTTGCCCTTCTCCACCGTCAGCGGGCAGGAACCGTAGCCGTCGTACTTGAGGGGCAACGGTGCCTGTCTGCGCAGGGCCAGCAGGTTTTCCGCCACCACCACGATTTGCTTGCGCACCGCCGCGGCGGTCTTGGCGTTGGTGGTGGAACACACATCGCCCAGGCCGAAGATGTGCGGGTAGCGCAGGTGTTGCAGGCTCTGGGGATTCACTTCGCACCAGCCGGCGGCATCGGCCAGGGGGCTGTGGCGAATGAAGTCCGGCGAGACCTGTGGCGGGACGACGTGCAGCAGGTCGAAGGTTTTCTCTTCGACGCGCACATTGCCTTCGGCGTCCTTGATTTCGAACCAGGCCTTGCGCGCGGGGCCGTCGACCTTGACCAGGTTGGAGTTGAATGCCAGTTGCGCCGAGTACTTTTCAACGTACTTCATCAGCGGCGGCACGAAGGTCGGCACGCCGAACAAGGCGGCACCAGCCAGGTTGAATTCGACCTTGATGTTTTTCAGGTCACCCTGGCGGAGCCAGTGATCGCACGACAGGTACATGGCTTTTTGCGGAGCGCCGGCACATTTGATCGGCATGGCCGGCTGGGTGAACAGCGCCTTGCCATTTTTGAGTTGCCGCACCAGCTGCCAGGTGTAGGCGGCGTGTTCATAGCTGTAGTTGGACGTTACGCCATGCCGGCCGAGGGTCTCTTGCAGGCCTTCGATCTTCTCCCAGGCCAGGCGCAGGCCCGGGCACACGATGAGGTTCTTCCAGCTGACGCGCTGGCCGCTGTCGAGCACCAGGGTTTGCTCGTCGGGCAGTAATTCGCTGACCGCGGCCTGGATCCAGGTGACGCCGTTGGGCAGCACGTCGGCCATGGGGCGCACGGTCCTGGTAACGTCATAAGCCCCACCGCCCACCAGGGTCCAGGCAGGCTGGTAGTAGTGGTGGTCGCTGGGCTCGATCAGGATGATGTTCAGGTGCGGGTCGCGCTTGA
This sequence comes from Pseudomonas sp. GP01-A4, assembly GCF_058780865.1. NCBI lineage: Bacteria > Pseudomonadati > Pseudomonadota > Gammaproteobacteria > Pseudomonadales > Pseudomonadaceae > Pseudomonas > Pseudomonas sp. GP01-A4. The sequence continues at coordinate 73,938 of NZ_JBYSWF010000024.1, read as the reverse complement.
GCAGGCTGGCCAGCAGGCCGATGCCTGCCGAGCCGCCACCGATGACAACGATATCGCCACTGATGGTAGGTCCCCAGTGTTGGTCGTTCATGGTCTATGGCCTTTTTCAGTTAATGCACGCAAGGGTCGTTGCCGTATGGCACCACGCCCTAGCTGTTTGCCACCACGATGCCATCCTTTGCCTCGGGTCCTTTAATTCACTTAAGCTCACAAGGTTATGTGGAAACCTAACTGAATGTAAGTCGCCATTAGCTATCTGGGAAACCCGTCATGTCAGCGTTGATTCAATCCTTTCTGGACGAGGCGTCGTCGACCTACACCTACGTCGTCTATGAAACGGACGGTGGCCCATGCGCCATCGTTGATTCGGTGCTCAACTACGACCCGGCCTCCGGACGCACCGGCACCGGCCAGGCGGACAAGGTGATCGCGTTTGTGCGCGAGCATGGCTTGCAGGTGCAGTGGTTGCTGGAAACCCACGCCCATGCGGATCATCTGTCGGCTGCGCCTTATTTGCGTCGCCAGCTGGGGGGCAAGATCGCGATTGGCCAGTCCATCAGCAAGGTGCAGGGAGTGTTCAAGAACCTGTTCAACCTGGAGCCGGAGTTTCGGGTGGATGGGTCGCAGTTCGACCATCTGTTTGCGCCGGATGAGGTGTTTCACATCGGCAACCTGAAGGCCCAGGCGCTGCATGTGCCGGGGCATACGCCGGCGGATATGGCTTACCTGATTGATGACCAGTTGATTCTGGTGGGCGACACGCTGTTCATGCCGGACGTGGGCACGGCGCGCTGCGATTTCCCTGGTGGGGATGCGCGCCAGCTGTATGGGTCGATGCGCAAGTTGTTGGCCTTCGCGCCTGAAACCCGCCTTTATGTGTGCCATGACTATCCGCCCGAAGGACGCGCAGCCAAGTGCCTGACCACGGTGGCTGAACAGCGGGCGGGGAATATTCATGTGCATGACGGGGTGGATGAGGCGGCGTTTGTCGAGATGCGCACCACGCGGGATGCCGGGTTGGGCATGCCGACGCTGTTGTTGCCGGCGATTCAGGTGAATGTGCGGGCCGGGGTGATGCCGCCGGCGGAAGGAAATGGAGTGGTTTATTTGAAGATTCCCCTCAACCAGCTTTGAAATGCACTACAAAATGTGGGAGCGGGCTTGCTCGCGAATGCGGTGTATCAGTCTATATTTTCGGTGACTGACACTCCCCATTCGCGAGCAAGCCCGCTCCCACATTTGTTTTGTGTCGTTCATTAGCCGAGGTTGATGCCGTTGGCCGGTAGCGGCAGCGCGGTCTTGTAGCGCACTTGCTTGAGGGCAAAGCTGGAGCGGATGTTGGCGACACCCGGGACTTTGGTCAGGAAGTCCATCATGAAACGCTCCAGGGACTGGATGGTCGGCACCAGCACCCGAATCAGATAATCGGGGTCGCCGGCCATCAGGTAGCACTCCATCACTTCGGGGCGATCCGAAATCGCCCCTTCGAATTGCTGCAATGCCAATTCGTTCTGCTTTTCCAGGCTGACGTGGATGAACACATTGACGTGCAGCCCCAGCAGGTCGGCGTCCAGCAGCGTCACCTGGTCGCGAATCAGCCCCAGTTCTTCCATGGCCTTGACCCGGTTGAAACACGGCGTGGGCGACAGGTTGACCGAGCGGGCCAGGTCGGCGTTGGTGATGCGGGCGTTCTCCTGAAGGGCGTTCAGAATGCCGATATCGATACGGTCCAGTTTGCGCATGAGACAAAACCACCTGTTTATTATGTTTATGCAGTTTTTTTATCCCCAAATGATCTCCAACGCAATGAAACAGAGATAAATATTCTCCTGAGCCGAGCCTATGATTGTTGTAGGACAAGATTTCTTCTACCCGAAGAAGGACTGTCAGCTACCGCGCCCACTACAAGAAATTCACAAGATAGAGCGTAGAAAGCCATGACTCAGCAGTACGAACCACTGCGCCTGCACGTTCCCGAACCCTCGGGCCGCCCAGGCTGCAAGACCGACTTTACCTACCTGCGCCTGACTGACGCTGGCCTGGTGCGCAAACCCCCAATCGACGTAGAACCCGCCGACACCGCCGACCTGGCCAAGGGCCTGATTCGCGTGCTCGACGATCAGGGCCAGGCCCTCGGCCCATGGGCTGAAGGCGTGCCGGTGGAGATTCTGCGCAAGGGCATGCGCGCCATGCTCAAGACGCGGATCTTCGACAACCGCATGGTGGTCGCCCAGCGTCAGAAGAAGATGTCGTTCTACATGCAGAGCCTCGGCGAAGAAGCCATCGGCAGCGCCCAGGCCCTGGCCTTGAACATCGACGACATGTGCTTCCCCACCTACCGCCAGCAAAGCATCCTGATGGCCCGGGAAGTGCCGCTGGTAGACCTGATCTGCCAACTGCTGTCCAACGAGCGCGACCCGCTCAAGGGCCGCCAGTTGCCGATCATGTACTCGGTAAAAGATGCCGGCTTCTTCACGATTTCCGGCAACCTGGCCACCCAATTCGTACAAGGCGTGGGCTGGGGCATGGCCTCGGCCATCAAGGGCGATACCAAGATTGCCTCGGCCTGGATCGGCGACGGCGCCACCGCTGAGTCCGACTTCCACACCGCCCTCACCTTCGCCCACGTGTACCGGGCACCCGTGATTCTTAACGTAGTGAATAACCAGTGGGCGATCTCCACCTTCCAGGCCATTGCCGGCGGTGAAGCCACAACCTTTGCCGGACGCGGCGTGGGTTGCGGCATCGCCTCCCTGCGGGTGGACGGCAACGACTTTGTCGCGGTGTACGCCGCCTCCGCCTGGGCCGCCGAACGTGCCCGCCGCAACCTGGGCCCGACCCTGATCGAATGGGTGACCTACCGTGCCGGCCCGCACTCCACCTCCGATGACCCGTCCAAATACCGTCCCGCCGACGACTGGAGCCACTTCCCGCTGGGCGACCCGATCGCCCGCCTCAAGCAGCACCTGATCAAGATTGGTCAGTGGTCCGAAGAGGAACACGCGGCGGTCAGTGCCGAACTTGAAGCCGAAGTGCTCAAGGCCCAGAAAGAAGCCGAACAGTACGGCACCCTGGCCGGTGGCCAGATTCCAAGCGCCGCGACCATGTTCGAAGACGTTTATAAAGAGATGCCGGAGCACTTGAAGCGCCAGCGTCAAGAGTTGGGGATCTGACATGAACGATCACAACAACAATATCGAGCTGGAAACCGCCATGACCACCACGACCATGACCATGATCCAGGCCTTGCGCTCGGCCATGGATGTGATGCTTGAGCGAGACGACAATGTGGTGGTGTTCGGCCAGGACGTCGGTTACTTCGGCGGCGTGTTCCGCTGCACCGAAGGCCTGCAGAACAAGTACGGCACCTCGCGGGTGTTCGACGCACCGATCTCCGAAAGCGGGATCGTCGGCGTGGCGGTCGGCATGGGCGCCTATGGCCTGCGGCCGGTGGCCGAGATTCAGTTCGCCGACTACGTGTACCCTGCCACCGACCAGATCATTTCCGAAGCCGCCCGCCTGCGTTATCGCTCGGCCGGCCAGTTCACTGCACCGCTGACCATGCGCATGCCCTGCGGCGGCGGCATTTACGGCGGCCAGACCCACAGCCAGAGTATTGAAGCGGTGTTCACCCAGGTCTGCGGCCTGCGCACGGTGATGCCGTCCAATCCGTACGACGCCAAGGGCCTGCTGATCGCCTCCATCGAAAACGATGACCCGGTGATCTTCCTCGAACCCAAGCGCCTGTATAACGGCCCGTTCGACGGCCACCACGACCGCCCGGTAACCCCGTGGTCGAAACACCCGCAAGCGCAGGTGCCGGACGGGTACTACACCGTGCCGCTGGATGTGGCCGCCATCGCCCGCCCGGGCAAGGACGTGACGATCCTCACCTACGGCACCACGGTGTATGTGTCGCAAGTCGCCGCCGAAGAAACCGGCATCGACGCCGAAGTCATCGACCTGCGCAGCCTGTGGCCGCTGGACCTGGAAACCATCGTCAATTCCGTGAAGAAAACCCGTCGCTGCGTGATCGTTCACGAAGCCACCCGTACCTGCGGGTTCGGCGCCGAGCTGGTGGCGCTGGTGCAGGAGCATTGCTTCCACTACCTGGAAGCGCCGATCGAGCGCGTCACCGGTTGGGATACCCCGTATCCCCACGCGCAAGAGTGGGCGTATTTCCCTGGCCCGACCCGTGTGGGCGCGGCTTTGCATCGGGTTATGGAGGTCTGAATGGGCACGCACGTTATCAAGATGCCGGACATTGGCGAAGGCATCGCAGAAGTTGAATTGTCGGTATGGCACGTCAAGGTCGGCGACCTGGTGGTAGAAGACCAGGTGCTGGCGGACGTGATGACCGACAAGGCCATGGTGGACATTCCGTCGCCGGTGCACGGCAAGGTGATTTCCCTCGGCGGCGAGCCGGGGGAAGTCATGGCGGTGGGCAGTGTTTTGATCAGTATCGAGGTGGAAGGCGCGGGCAATACCCGGGAATCGGCAGTGGTTGAAGACCTCGCGCCGGTACCCGCACCGGCGCCGAAAGTTGAAGCCAAGGCCGCGCCCGTGGTTGAGCCCAAGCCGGCAGCCAAACCTGCGGTGGCGGCTGCGCAAGCGCCCGTGGCCCGCGAGGCCGATGACCGCCCGCTGGCCTCCCCGGCCGTGCGCAAACATGCGCTGGATGCTGGCATCCAGCTACGACTGGTCCAGGGCTCAGGCCCGGCTGGCCGGATTCTGCATGAAGATCTGGACGCTTACTTGCTCCAGGGTCCGGCGAAAAATTCCGGGGCCTCCAACCCGTACGCCGAACGCAACGACGAGCAGCAAATCCCGGTGATCGGCATGCGCCGCAAGATCGCCCAGCGCATGCAGGACGCCACCCGGCGCGCCGCGCATTTCAGCTATGTGGAAGAGATCGACGTCACGGCCCTCGATGAGTTGCGCGTGCACCTCAACGAGAAACACGGCGCTACCCGCGGCAAGCTGACGCTGCTGCCGTTCCTGGTGCGGGCCATGGTCGTCGCATTGCGCGACTATCCGCAGATCAACGCGCGTTATGACGACGAAGCCCAGGTCATCACCCGCCTCGGCGCGGTGCATGTGGGTGTCGCCACCCAGAGCGATGTCGGCCTGATGGTGCCGGTGGTGCGTCACGCCGAAGCCCGCGACCTGTGGGGCACGGCGCAAGAAATCAATCGCTTGGCGAATGCGGCGCGCAATGGCAAGGCCAGTCGCGATGAGCTGTCGGGCTCGAGCATCACCCTGACCAGCCTCGGTGCGTTGGGCGGGATTGTCAGCACCCCGGTGCTGAACCTGCCGGAAGTGGCCATCGTCGGGGTCAACCGCATTGTCGAGCGGCCGATGGTGATCAAGGGCCAGATCGTGATCCGCAAGATGATGAACCTCTCCAGCTCCTTCGATCACCGGGTGGTCGATGGCATGGACGCGGCGCAATTCATCCAGGCCATCCGTGGCCTGCTCGAACAACCCGCCAGCCTGTTCCTGGAGTAACCCATGTCTCAAACATTGCACACCACGCTGCTGATCATCGGCGGCGGGCCTGGCGGTTACGTGGCAGCGATTCGCGCCGGCCAGCTGGGCATCCCGACCATCCTGGTGGAAGGCCAATCGCTGGGCGGCACCTGCCTGAACATCGGCTGCATTCCGTCCAAGGCGCTGATCCATGTCGCCGAACAGTTCCAGCAAACCGTGCACCACAGCCAGGGTTCGCCGTTGGGTATCGAAGTCGATGTGCCGACCCTGGACATCGGCAAAAGCGTTGAATGGAAAGACGGCATCGTCGACCGCCTGACCACCGGCGTTGCCGCGCTGCTGAAAAAACACAAGGTCCAGGTCATCCAGGGCTGGGCCAAGGTCGTGGACGGCAAGACCGTCGATGTCGGCGACCAGCGCATCCAGTGTGAACACCTGTTGCTGGCCACCGGCTCGAAAAGTGTCAACCTGCCGATGCTGCCGATTGGCGGGCCGATCATCTCCTCCACCGAAGCCCTGGCGCCGAAACGCATCCCGAAACGCTTGATCGTGGTGGGCGGCGGCTACATTGGCCTGGAATTGGGGATTGCCTATCGCAAGCTCGGTGCCGAGGTCAGCGTTGTTGAGGCCCAGGACCGGATTTTGCCGGCCTACGACGCCGAACTGACCCAACCGGTGGCCGAATCCCTGAAGCAACTGGGGGTGAAGGTGTTCCTCAAACACAGCGTCACCGGTTTCGAGAACAATACCCTGCAAGTGCGCGACCCCAGCGGCGAGACGCTGTCGCTGGAAACCGACCAGGTGTTGGTTGCCGTTGGTCGCAAACCCAACACCCAGGGCTGGAACCTCGAAGCCTTGAACCTGGACATGAACGGCTCGGCGATCAAGATCGACAGCCGTTGCCAGACCAGCATGCGCAATGTGTGGGCCATCGGCGACCTCAGCGGTGAACCGATGCTCGCCCACCGGGCCATGGCCCAGGGCGAAATGGTCGCCGAACTGATCAGCGGTAAATCCCGCGAATTCAACCCGGCCGCGATCCCGGCGGTGTGCTTCACCGACCCGGAACTGGTAGTGGTCGGCAAGACCCCGGACGAAGCCAGGGCGGCCGGGCTGGACTGCATCGTGTCGAGCTTCCCGTTCGCCGCCAATGGCCGGGCCATGACCCTGGAGTCGAAAACCGGCTTCGTGCGGGTAGTGGCGCGCCGCGACAATCACCTGATCGTCGGCTGGCAGGCGGTAGGCGTTGGCGTCTCGGAACTGTCCACGGCCTTCGGCCTGAGCCTGGAAATGGGTTCACGCCTGGAAGACGTGGCGGGCACCATCCACGCCCACCCGACCCTCGGCGAAGCGGTACAGGAAGCAGCCCTGCGGGCCCTGGGGCATGCATTGCATCTATAAAATGGCGAAGTTCAAATGTGGGAGCGGGCTTGCTCGCGAAAGCGGTGGATCAGCACCGAATGCATCGAATGACACGCCGCATTCGCGAGCAAGCCCGCTCCCACACAAGCCAAGAATGAAGTATTGTTGCGCCCATCCAGAAATAAACCATAAGCCTGCCTTCGACCAGGCGGTTGACAAAAGATAGAGGGTGTCATGGGTAACGAAAGCATCAATTGGGACAAGCTGGGTTTTGACTACATCAAGACCGACAAGCGTTTCCTCCAGACCTGGAAAGACGGCGAGTGGCAAAAAGGCACCCTGACCGACGACAACGTGCTGCACATCAGCGAGGGCTCCACCGCCCTGCACTACGGCCAGCAATGCTTTGAAGGCCTCAAGGCCTACCGCTGCAAGGACGGTTCGATCAACCTGTTCCGCCCCGACCAGAATGCCGCGCGCATGCAGCGCAGCTGTGGCCGCCTGCTGATGCCACAAGTGCCGACCGACGCCTTCATCGAAGCCTGCAAGGAAGTGGTCCGCGCCAACGAGCGGTTCATCCCGCCGTACGGCACCGGCGGCGCGCTGTACCTGCGCCCGTTCGTGATCGGCACCGGTGACAACATCGGCGTGCGCACCGCGCCGGAATTCATCTTCTCGATCTTCTGCATCCCGGTCGGCGCCTACTTCAAGGGCGGCCTGACCCCGCACAACTTCCTGATCTCCGGTTACGACCGTGCGGCTCCCAACGGCACCGGCGCAGCCAAGGTCGGTGGCAACTACGCCGCCAGCCTGATGCCCGGTTCCCTGGCGAAAAAAGCCAACTTCGCCGACTGCATCTACCTCGACCCGGCCACCCACTCGAAGATCGAAGAAGTCGGCTCGGCCAACTTCTTCGGGATCACCCACGACAACAAGTTCGTCACCCCGAACTCGCCGTCGGTGTTGCCAGGCATCACCCGCCTGTCGCTGATCGAGCTGGCAAAATCGCGCCTGGGCCTGGAAGTGGTTGAAGGCGACGTGCTGATCGACAAGCTGTCGGACTTCAAGGAAGCCGGCGCCTGCGGCACCGCCGCCGTGATCACCCCGATCGGCGGCATCGAGTACAAAGACAAGCTGCACGTGTTCTACAGCGAAAAAGAAGTCGGCCCGGTCACCCAGAAGCTCTACAAAGAGCTGACTGGCGTACAGTCCGGCGACGTCGAAGCGCCTGAGGGCTGGATCGTCAAGGTCTAAGCAACACTGCAAAACCAAACTGTGGGAGCGGGCTTGCTCGCGAATACGGAGTGTCAGTCGACAGATTTATTGACTGATACACCGCATTCGCGAGCAAGCCCGCTCCCACATTTGGTTTCCAGCGTTTGGAAAACCGGGCTTCAGGCCTTATCCATCGGGATGTTTTCCAGGATCTTCTTGCCCATGCTGATCCGCGGCTCCGCGCCATAACCCAGCGCCTCATAAAACCCCATCACCGCGTCATTGCCACTGGTGATCTGCAGGTTGATCTTCATGCAACCCAGCGCCGTCAACGCCTGCTCCGCATGCCGCACCAACGAGGCGCCCAGGCCCTGGCGGCGATAGTCGTTGTGCACCGCCACTGAATACAACCAGCCACGATGCCCGTCGTAGCCGGCGAGGATAGTGCCGATCACCGCCTTCTTGTCGGTGGCCACGAAGAACAACCCATCGTTGACCGCCAGCTTCTTGTCGATCGCCAGGCTCGGCAGGTTATGCGCCGCGTCATAACCAAACGCCGCCTGCCACAACGCCACCACCTGCGCCCGATGGGCCCGATCGCGATAGACGCCGATGGGATGGCGGGATGACAACGCCTTCTCCATCACCAGCGTGCGCTCATTGCCATGGTAGACATCGCGCACCGTGTGGAAACCGAGCTTGGTGTAGAACGGCTCTGCCGTCAGCGAAGACGGCACATGCAACAAGGTCACCCCGGCTTCCCGGGCACGCAGCTCGATTTCAATCATCAGCAAGCGCCCGATGCCCTGCCCTTGCAGCGCCGGATTGACGAAGACCGAGCGCACCACATTGGCGTCAAGTGCCGCCGTGGCAACGATCACCTCATCCTGAATAGCCACCAGCACCGTTCGACGCGCGAGCAACGCCACGACAGCCTCGGGAGTAAAGTTGCTCGCCACCCGCGCAATCACATCCGCCGGATAATCCCGGGCGTTGCTGTCATGCAGGGCCGCCAGGATGACCTGGCTGATGCCCTCGGCATCGGTAGTTTGGGCGAGACGAACTTCAGTGGGCATGGTTTCTCCATCCAGACAAAAAACCTCAGGCAACACAATACCAATGTGGGAGCGGGCTTGCTCGCGAAGGCGGTGTATCAGCCACCGAATTTATTAACTGACCCACCGCTTTCGCGAGCAATCCCACATTTTGATCTCCACTCACCTCCACAGCCGATTCGGCTGCCCCACCCCACTTTTCAGCTTTCCCGGCTGAGCCACCCCCTCAGTTCAGCCGGGATTCTTCCTTCACACCGCACAAAATAGCCTCACTGCCCAACCCATGGACCCGTGCCCCCATGCAAACCACCAACACTGTCCTGATGATCCGCCCGGCGCACTTCGCCTTCAACCCGGACACCGCGATCAACAACCGCTTCCAGCGCGCGCCGCTCGACCCATTGGCCGCACAGCAGAAAGCGCTGGAAGAGTTCGACGGCTACGTCGACACCCTGCGCCACCACGGCGTGGAAGTGCTGGTGGTACAAGACACCCCCGCTCCCCATACCCCGGATTCGATCTTCCCCAACAACTGGTGGAGCAGCCACGCCGACGGCAGCCTGGTGCTGTATCCGATGGAAGGCCGGAACCGACGACTGGAACGCGACAAAGGCGTGCTGCAAGTGCTGGAGCAACGCTTCGCGATCCACAACACCATCGACTTCAGCCACCTCGAACAACAGAACATGTTCCTCGAAGGCACCGGCAGCATGGTCCTCGACCGCCAGCACCGCATCAGCTACGCCTGCCATTCCGGGCGTACCCATCAGGATGCCCTCCGCCAGTTCGCCGAACGCCTTGACTACCAGCTCTGCGTATTCCACGCCGTCGACCGCCACCACGCGCCGATCTACCACAGCAACGTGATGATGAGTGTCGGTCGGGACCTCTCCGTGGTGTGCCTGCAAGCCCTGCCCGATGACCGCGAGCGCCAGGCCCTTGAACGCTCCCTGCGCGATACCGGCAAAGACATCGTCGCCCTGGACTTCGACCAGCTGGAAGCCTTCGCCGGCAACATGCTCGAAGTCCATGACCGCGACGGCCAGCCGCTGCTGGTGATGTCGGCCAGCGCCTGGGGCTCGCTCAAGCCCGCCCAGCGCCAGCACGTGGAGCGCCACACCCGGCCGGTGGTGGTGAACATCGACAACATCGAACGCATCGGCGGCGGCAGTGCCCGCTGCATGTTGGCGGAAGTACATCTGCCCGCCCGCCCCTCATTTCAATAAGGAGTCTTCCCATGACCCGCTATATCGACGTCAACGACTTGAGCTACCTGGTTTCGCAAAAAGGCCTGCAAACCTGCATTACCGAGATGGCCGAGTACATCCGCGCCGACTACCTGCGCTGGCAGGACTTTGAAAAATGCGCGCGCCTGGCCAACCATTCCCCCGAGGGCGTGATCGAGCTGATGCCGGTGTCCGACGCGTCGCTGTACGCCTTCAAATACGTGAACGGCCACCCGAAAAACACCCAGAGCGGCATGCTCACCGTCATGGCCTTCGGCGCCCTGGGTGATGTGGACACCGGCAAACCGGTGCTGCTGGCGGAAATGACCCTGACCACCGCGATCCGCACGGCCGCCACCTCGGCCCTAGTGGCGCGCTACCTGGCCCGGGACAACAGCCGCAGCATGGCGCTGATCGGCAACGGCTCCCAGAGTGAGTTCCAGGCCCTGGCCTTCCACGCGATGCTGGGCATCACTGAAATCCGCCTGTTCGACATCGACGCCAAGGCCACCGCCAAACTGGCCGCCAACCTCAAAGCCTTCCCGGCGATCAAGGTGATCCTGGCAGGCAGCGTGGCCGAAGCCGTGAAAGGCGCCGACATCGTCACCACCGTCACCGCCGACAAGGCCTACGCCACCATCCTCACGGACGAGATGATCGAACCGGGCATGCACCTGAATGCCGTCGGTGGCGACTGCCCCGGCAAGACCGAACTGGACCGACGAATCGTCGAACGGGCCCGCGTGATTGTCGAGTACGAGCCACAAAGCCGCATCGAAGGCGAAATCCAGCACATGCCGGAAGATTCGCCGGTCACCGAGCTGTGGCAAGTGATCAACGGCCAGGCGCCAGGCCGCGAAAACGCGCGCCAGGTCACCCTGTTCGACTCGGTAGGTTTTGCCATCGAAGACTACTCCGCCCTGCGTTACGTACTGGACGTGGCCAAGGCGCTGGACGTGGGCAGCGAACTGGAACTGGTGCCGGACCTTGCCGACCCCAAGGACCTGTTTGCCCGCCTGGCCCAAGCACCGGTGGCACAGCAGAAAAAGCGCGCCTGAGACCGCTCTGGCCTGCCGCTTTGCGTGAAAGGCAGGCCGGAAAAACCCGGTCAACAAGCCGATTCAGCGGGTGCCGCAGCCGTTTCCGCTGTGACCCGCGTTTTAACAGCACATTCCGCCCGCCGCGGCAGGGGTAAACGACACAAAAAACGCACCATCTTGAAGCATTCTCTCTGACAACAAACAGCCCAATGTGGCGAGGGAGCTTGCTCCCGCTGGAGTGCGTAGCGCTCCCGGGATTTTGGGGCCGCTGCGCAGCCCAGCGGGAGCAAGCTCCCTCGCCACAAAAAGCCTCTTCACCTTAGCGTCCCGTTTTCTACTGCCCTGACATCAATTACAAAATATAGGGAATACACATGACTCCGCTCCGATCACTTTTCGCTGCGCTGCTCCTGCCATTGGCCGCAACCGCTGCCCAGGCTCAGGAATGGAAAGAAATCCGCTTTGGGGTTTTCCCCGAATACCCACCGTTTGAATCCGTCGCCGCCGACGGCAGCCTGCAAGGTTTCGACATCGACCTGGGCAACGCCATCTGCGCCAAGCTGGAAGTCAAATGCGTGTGGGTCCACAACGAATTCGACGGCATGATCCCGGCCCTGCGCGCCCGCAAGTTCGACGCCATCATGTCCTCCATGGCCGTGACCCCGGCCCGCCAGAAAGTCATCGACTTCAGCGACCGGCTGTTCCTCAGCCCGACCTCGGTGATCACCCGCAAAAGCGCCGACTTCGGCGACACCCCCGAATCCCTGAAAGGCAAACAGGTCGGCGTGCTGCAAGGCTCGCTGCAGGAAGCCTACGCCCGTGCGCACCTGGCCAAGCTCGGCGCGCAGATCAAGGCGTACCAGTCCCAGGAACAGAACTACGCCGACCTGCAAAACGGTCGCCTCGACGCCACCCTCACCGACAAGCTCGAAGCCCAGCTCAACTTCCTGTCCAAGCCTGAAGGTGCCGACTTCAAGACCGGCCCGGCCTTCAAGGACCCGACCCTGCCGCTCGACATCGCCATGGGCCTGCGCAAGAACGACAAGGACCTGGTGGAGCTGATCAACAAAGGCATCGCCGCCGTCCAGGCCGATGGCACCTACACACAGATCCAGAAGAAATACTTCGGCGATCAGGATATCTACAACGAGTAACGCCTCATGTGGGAGCGAGCTTGTGTGGGAGCGCGCTTGCTCGCGAAAGCGGTGGGTCAGTCACACATGTATTGACTGAAACGCTGTCTTCGCGAGCAAGCCCGCTCCCACACAAGCTCGCTCCCACAGTAAAACTCTGCGCCCCATCGAGATACTTCCCATGAATGAACTCCTCAACTTGCAAGGCTTCGGCCCGCTGCTGGCCCAGGGTGCCTGGATGACGGTCAAGCTGGCGTTCCTGGCGCTGCTGCTGAGCCTGTCCCTGGGACTGCTCGCCGCCGCCGCCAAGCTCTCCAGCGTCAAGCTGCTGCGGGTTCCGGCCACGCTCTACACCACGCTGATTCGCAGCGTGCCGGACCTGGTGCTGATCCTGCTGATTTTCTACAGCCTGCAACTGTGGCTGAACGACCTGAGTGAAATGCTCGGCTGGGCCTACTTCGAAATCGACCCGTTCACCGCCGGTGTCATCACCCTCGGTTTTATCTACGGTGCGTATTTCACCGAAAACTTTCGCGGGGCGATTCTCAGCGTGCCCGCCGGCCAACTCGAAGCCGCCACCGCCTACGGCCTGAGCCGCTGGCAGCGCTTTCGCCTGGTGCTGTTCCCGCAACTGATGCGCTTTGCCCTGCCGGGCCTGGGCAACAACTGGCTGGTGCTGCTCAAGTCCACCGCGCTGGTGTCGATCATCGGCCTGTCAGACCTGGTCAAGGCCGCACAAAACGCCGGCAAGACCACCAATGACCCGCTGTATTTCCTGATCCTCGCGGGCCTGGTGTACCTGGTGATCACCACCCTCTCCAACCGCATCTTCAAACGCCTGGAACGGCGCTACAACGTGGGCATCAAGGGGATGGTGCGATGATCGAACTGATCCAGCAATACGGCCTGGCCTACCTGTTCACCGACGGTAACGGCTTTTCCGGGGTGGCGATGACCCTGTGGCTCTTCATTATCTCGGTGGTGCTGGGCTTCTTTCTGTCGATCCCGCTGGCGATCGCGCGGGTCTCGGAACACTTCTGGATTCGCTGGCCAGTGGAGGTCTACACCTACCTGTTTCGCGGCACGCCGCTGTATATCCAGTTGCTGATTTGCTACACCGGCCTCTACGGCCTGGACGTGGTGCAGGACAACGCCCTGCTCAACCAGTTTTTTCGCAATGCACTGAACTGCACGCTGCTGGCGTTTGTACTGAACACGTGCGCCTACACCGTGGAAATCTTTGCCGGGGCGATTCGCAACATCCCCCACGGCGAGATCGAAGCCGCCAAGGCCTACGGCCTGCATGGCTGGCGCCTGAACCTGTTTGTGGTAGTGCCCGCCGCACTGCGTCGCGCACTGCCGGCCTACAGCAATGAAATGATCCTGATGCTGCACGCCACGTCCCTGGCGTTCACCGCCACCATTGCCGACATCCTCAAGGTGGCCCGCGACGCCAACGCCGAGACGTTCCTGACGTTCCAGGCCTTCGGCATCGCCGCCCTGTTGTACATGCTGCTGTCCTTTGCACTGGTGGGCCTGTTTCGACTGGCCGAACGTCGCTGGATGCGTTTTCTTGTTCCTACCCGAGGCTAACCCATGAATCAGTCCGCGCAGGCCCTGGCCGCTTATCCCACCGATGTACGCCCCGCTACCCAGCCGGTCGCCGTGGCCGAAAACGCCAACGTCAAACTCCAGGTCGAAGGCCTGCACAAACGCTATGGCGAGCATGAGGTGCTCAAGGGCGTTTCACTGAACGCGCGCAACGGCGACGTGATCAGCCTGATCGGCGCCAGCGGCTCCGGCAAGAGCACGATGCTGCGCTGCATCAACTTCCTCGAACAGCCGGACGCCGGGGTTATCACTCTCGATGGCATCAGCATCGAAATGCAGCAAGGCCGCGCCGGCACGCGCGCGCCGCACCAGGCGCAATTGCAGAACCTGCGCACCCGCCTGGCCATGGTGTTCCAGCACTTCAACCTGTGGAGCCACATGACCGTGCTGGAAAACATCACCATGGCGCCGCGCCGGGTGCTGGGGGTGAGCGCCGCCGAGGCGGAAAAACGCGCACGCCTGTACCTCGACAAGGTCGGCCTGCCGGGCCGGGTGGCGGACCAATACCCGGCATTCCTCTCCGGCGGCCAGCAACAGCGCGTGGCCATCGCCCGGGCCCTGGCGATGGAACCGGAGATCATTCTGTTCGACGAACCCACTTCGGCCCTCGACCCTGAACTTGTAGGAGAAGTGCTCAAAGTCATACAGACGTTGGCGGAGGAAGGTCGTACCATGCTCATGGTCACCCACGAAATGGGCTTTGCCCGCCAGGTGTCCAGCCAAGTGCTGTTCCTGCATCAGGGCCGCGTCGAGGAACAAGGCGCAGCGGATATCCTCGACCAGCCGAACAGCGAACGCTTGCAGCAATTTCTTTCCAACCGATTGAAGTGAACACCACACACCATGGATACCAAGGCCACCGGACCGAACGCCTCACCTGTGCTGGACCGCATCGATGAAGCCATCATCGACGTGTTACGGCACCAGGGACGCATCACCTACGAAAAACTCTCGTCGCTGGTGCACCTGACGCCCAGGCCGTGCCTGGAACGGGTGCGCAAGCTGGAACGACGCGGGGTCATCCGGGGTTATGGGGCGATCATCGACGTGCAGATGGTCTCGCCGGGGCTGTCACTGCTGGTGCTGGTGGCCCTCTCCAACCAGAGCGGGCGCTCGGCGCAGAAGGCGTTCGAGGCATGTGTCAAAGCCTGCCCGCAAGTGTTCGAGTGCCAGTTGATCAGCGGGCCGTTCGACTACAGCCTGCGCATGCGCTGCCGGGACATGGAGCACTACCGCGTGCTGACGGAAACCTGGCTGAACAATGATGAATTGCACATCGATAAATTGGTGGCGCATCCCGAGCTGGCGGTCGTAAAAAACACCGCCACCGAACTGGCCTGAATCCGCCCCTACAGGCAATAGAGATCAAATGTGGGAGCGGGCTTGCTCGCGAATGCGGTGTGTCAGCAGCACATCCAGCGACTGATACACCGCATTCGCGAGCAAGCCCGCTCCCACATTTAACCGTGCCCGCTTGAAATTCGCTTGCCTGGACGCGCCCCAATCATCTTCGCCTGCCCATCCCGCTGCTTGCCCGTGCGCGCCTCGCTGATCAGCCCCGGAATCAACTTGCCCTCCGGCAGATTCTTCCAGAACCGGCTCGGCAAATGCCCTTCCATCACCTTCGGATTCAACCGCGCCGGGTTAAAGATATGGCTGTAGTACGTCAACCACATCGCACTGTGGGGATCCTCGACATTCTGCGCCAACGCCTGCCATTCCACTGGGCATTGCCGCTGGTGAATCAACTGCTCCCCGTCGTAATAAACCCCATCCAGGGGCGTGGCGATCATCCAGCGATGACGCCCCATGCGCCCGACAAAATGCTGGCTGGCCACCTTCAAGATGTCGTGGGCCGGCTCATGCCACGCCACGTACTCCGGCAACTGCGGCCCCGCCTCTGCCGGCAATGCGATAAACCGCACAAACGCATGCAGGTGATGGGCCTCGC
Organism: Pseudomonas sp. GP01-A4; assembly: GCF_058780865.1. Lineage (NCBI taxonomy): Bacteria > Pseudomonadati > Pseudomonadota > Gammaproteobacteria > Pseudomonadales > Pseudomonadaceae > Pseudomonas > Pseudomonas sp. GP01-A4. The sequence continues at coordinate 57,855 of NZ_JBYSWF010000024.1, read as the reverse complement.
GCTGCACCTGCTTGATCCGCCGCTGCAATTCGCTGCCCAGCTTGTCCCCCGACATCATCGCCGTGCGGTCCCCATGGCTGACGCGCCACAGCACCTCATACAACAGGCTCCAGCGCTGTTCACCGTGATAACACGCGGCAGACTCCAGCAGCTCCAGCAGCGCCTTGGGAATCCGCGCCTGGAACGGCCCGCACTCGGCCGGGTACTGCTCGTCGGTGGCAAACAGGTCCGCCACCTCGGCCACGCCCCAACTCACGTGGCTGGGGTCGATCTGATGGCTGAGCAACCAGCGCGCCTGCTCGCGCCAGGTGCTGAACAGGTTGTCGCATTCCAGGCTGATCATCCCCACAGCCCCATTTGCTGCGGCTGCGGGCGGTCGCGCAGTTGTTCGCGCAGCAGCACGCTGGTGCTTTCCGCTTGCTGCGGGTGGTAGTCGCTGGTGATGAAAAACGGCTTGGCCTTGGTCAGCACACACCGCATGCGCGCCAGGTCTTCGAAGCGGATCTTGCGCTGGCGACGCAGGTCCACCAGCCGCTGGGTGGTGCGCAGGCCAATTCCGGGAATGCGCGCAATAAGCGTCGGCTCGGCCCGGTTCAAGTCCAGCGGGAACACCTCGCGGTGCTCCAGCGCCCAGGCCAGCTTGGGGTCGATATCCAGGGCCAGGTCGCCCGGCCCTTCAAACAGTTCATTGGCGCTGAACCCGTATCTGCGCAACAGGAAATCCGCCTGGTACAAGCGGTGCTCGCGCATCAGCGGCGGCGCGGCCAGGGGCACGCTTTTCGGGCTGTTGGGGATCGGGCTGAACGCCGAGTAATACACCCGGCGCAGTTTGAAATTGCCGTACAACGCCTCGGCGCTGTGGAGGATGGTGCTGTCGTCGGTGTCATCGGCGCCGACGATCATCTGCGTGCTCTGCCCGGCCGGCGCGAAACGCGGCGCGCGGGGTTCGTTGAGCACCGTCTGCTCACCGGTATAGATGGTTTGCATGGCCTGCTTGATCGAGACGATCTGCTTCTCGGGCGCCAGGGTTTGCAGGCTCTTGTCCGTTGGCAACTCGATATTCACGCTGAGGCGATCGGCATACCGCCCCGCCTCGGCAATCAGTGCCGGGTCGGCTTCGGGAATGGTCTTGAGGTGGATGTAGCCGCGAAAGTCATGCTCTTCGCGCAGGAGTTTGGCGACCCGCACCAGCTGCTCCATGGTGTAGTCGGCCGAACGGATGATGCCGGAGCTGAGAAACAGCCCGCTGACGCAGTTGCGCCGGTAAAAGTCGAGGGTCAGGGTCACCACCTCCTCCGGGCTGAAGCGTGCACGGGGCACGTCGCTGGAGCGGCGGTTGACGCAGTATTGGCAGTCGTAGAGGCAGAAGTTGGTCAGCAGCACCTTGAGCAACGACACGCAGCGACCGTCGGGCGTGTAGCTGTGGCAGATGCCCATGCCATCGGTGGAACCCAGCCCCGCCTTGCCTTCCGAGCTGCGCTTGGGCGCACCGCTGCTGGCGCAGGACGCGTCGTACTTGGCGGCGTCGGCGAGGATGCTGAGTTTTTCGATCAACTGCATGGGGCTTCTACCGATACTGGTTTTTTGTACAGTATCAGTAGCCGCCCCCGCGGTTCAAGTGCAGCCTGTCAGCTGGCGGTGGCCAGCAACACGTCCTGCACCGAACGGCTCTTGCCGCGGCTGCGGTCGTGTTCGTACAGCGACGCGGCAATCTCGTCGGCACGGATCGGCAGGATCGACAGCAAGGTATCGCTCAGGCCATGGCTGGCCTGGCTGAAGCCCTGCATGTAGATGCCGGCCTTGCAGCGCTCGTCGGTGACGATGCGGTAGTCGCGGCTGACTTCAAAGTCGCCCATATAGTCGGCCAACGGTGCGAGCAACTGACGATGCATCTGACGCTCGTAACCGGTGGCCAGTACGACGGCATCGTAATGGTTGAGGCTGGTTTCGCCGGTGGCGTTGTTGCGCAGCGCCAACTCCACACCCAGCGGCCCGGCCGTGGCTTTTTCCACGGTGGTCAGGGTACGGAACGCGTGACGGGCAATGCCGGAGACTTTCTGGCGGTAGAAGATCCCGTAGATGCGCTCGATCAGGTCCAGGTCCACCACCGAATAGTTGGTGTTGTGGTACTCGTTGACCAGGCGCTCGCGTTCGCTGCCGTTCTGCTGGAACACCAGGTCGGTGAACTCCGGCGAGAACACTTCGTTGACGAACGGGCTGTCATCCGCAGGCTTGAGGGCCGAGCCGCGCAGGATCATGTCGACCTGCACCGACGGGAAGCTGTCGTTGAGGTCGATAAACGCCTCGGCTGCGCTCTGGCCACCACCGATGATCGCGATGCGCATCGGCTTGCCGTCGACACACGGTTGCTGAGCCATGCGTTCCAGGTACTGGGAGTGATGGAACACCCGACCGTCATCCTTGAGCGCCTTGAACGACGCCGGAATACGCGGCGTACCACCGGCGCTGACCACCACCGAGCGGGTGGTGCGCACGTGCTGTTCACCCTGGGCGTCCCGGGAAATCACCCGCAGCGCCTCTACCTGCTGCTGATGCAGGATCGGCTCGATGGCCAGCACTTCCTCGCCGTAGCGGCTTTGCGCCTGGAACTGCCCGGAGACCCAGCGCAGGTAGTCGTTGTACTCCATGCGGCACGGATAGAAGGTACCCAGGTTGATGAAATCCACCAGGCGCCCGTGGGCCTTCAGGTAATTGACGAAGGAATAAGGGCTGGTGGGATTGCGCAGGGTCACCAGGTCCTTGAGGAAGGAAATCTGCAATTCACTCTGGGTGACCAGGGTGTTGCCGTGCCAGCGGTAGTCGGCCTGTTTGTCGAGGAACAGCACGTCCAGTTTGCCCTGGGCTTTCTCGCGTTCCTGCAGGGCGATGGCCAGCGCCAGGTTCGAAGGGCCGAACCCGATACCGATCAGGTCGTGAACGGCGGGCGATGCAATTGCCTGTGTCATTCCAGTGTCCTCTGGATAAGCCCCGTGGCAGTGGGGCGGGAAAGCCTCAGAGACCTGAAGGCACAGCAACAGGTCGTGTGTTGATAGGAGACGAGGACAATGAAATAAAATTTAGCTAACGCTGGAATCAGTGCGCATCCCACTCACGCATGCGCGCCCGGCAATGCTTCATGGCATTGACGATGTGTTTTTCCACCAGCGCGCGGGAAATACCCAGGCGCTCGGCGATTTGCAGGTGGGACAGGCCGTCGAGCTTGCGCAACAGGAAACTGTCACGGCAGAGCGCCGGCAGCTCGGCCAGCGCGCGCTCAAGCATCTCCAGGCGCTGGCCGTGGTCCAGGCAGTGATGGGGCGAAGACAGCGAAAAACGCTCCTCGCTGTCGAGTACTTCCAGGGGTTCATCCTGGCGCAGGGCGTTGCGCCGATGACCGTCGATCACCAGGTTCAGCGCCGTGCGATAGAGAAATGCCCGGGGCTGCTCGATCGGGACCTCGCTGGCACGCCCCAGCACCCGCACATAAGCGTCATGCACCACATCTTCGGCCACCTGACGGTTGCCCAGCTTGGCGTTGAGGAAACACACCAGCTCGCGATAGTAGTTTTCCAACATGACTCCCGACCGCCTGTAGGCGGCATTAGGTCCTTTGAGTACGAAGATAACGGCCGATTCGATGATGGCAGTTTGAGGTGTGTGTAATTTATAGTAATTCTCATCTAGTTTTAAACAAGACTTGCAACGCCGGCCAATTATTTTGCCTGACACACCTGTAACGGCATATGTAACGGCCTAAATCCCCGGACAATTTCCTCGTCTACCTGTCAGCTTCCCGCTCCTGCGGGCCGATCTTTCCTGGCTGGAACTCTGCATGAAACGTCCTCGACCTGCCCGACGCGCCCTGCTTGTGGTCGCGTGCCTCATCCCCATCATCGCTTTAGCAGCCTGGCAGGTCCTGCCGTCGGGCCGGGACAAGCTGGCGACCGTCACCGTGACCCGGGGCGATATCGAAAGCAGCGTCACGGCCCTGGGTACCCTGCAACCCCGGCGCTACGTCGACGTGGGCGCCCAAGCGTCCGGACAGATCCAGAAGATTCACGTCGAGGCCGGTGCCCAGGTCAAGGAAGGCCAATTGCTGGTAGAGATCGACCCCTCCACGCAAAAAGCCAAGCTCGATGCCAGCCGCTACGCCATCGAGAACCTGCAGGCCCAGTTGCAGGAGCAACGGGCCCAGCACGAACTGGCTCGCCAGAAGTACCAGCGCCAGCAACGCCTGGTCGCCGGCAACGCCACCCGCGAGGAAGACGTGCAAACTGCCAGGGCCGAACTGAGCGCCACCCAGGCGCGGGTCGACATGTTCCTGGCGCAGATTCGCCAGGCCAGGGCCAGCCTGCGCAGTGACGAGGCAGAGTTGGGCTACACGCGCATTTATGCGCCAATGAGCGGCACCGTGGTCGCGGTGGACGCCCGGGAAGGCCAGACACTCAACGCCCAGCAGCAAACCCCGCTGATCCTGCGGATCGCCAAGCTTTCGCCGATGACCGTATGGGCCGAAGTCTCGGAAGCCGACATCGGCCATGTCAAACCCGGCATGACGGCCTACTTCACCACCCTGAGCGGCGGCAGCCGACGCTGGACCAGCACCGTACGGCAGATTTTGCCGATCCCGCCCAAGCCGCTCAACGAAACCAGCCAGGGCGGTGGCAGCCCGAGCAGCGCCAGCAAAAGCGGCACCGGGCGAGTGGTGCTTTACACGGTGCTGCTGGACGTCGACAACACCGATAACGCCTTGATGGCGGAAATGACCGCCCAGGTATTCTTCGTCGCCGGCCAGGCCAGGGACACCCTGACCGCGCCGGTCGCCGCCCTGCAAGGCAGCCTCGGCGGCGACAAACAGATCGCCCGCGTGGTGGCGAAAAACGGCAGCATCGAGCAACGCGAAATCCGCCTGGGCCTCAGCGACCGCCTGCGGGTCCAGGTGCTGGAAGGCCTGAACGAAGGCGATCACCTGCTGATCGGCCCGGCCGATGGCAGCGGAGGTTGAATGTCGACCCCACTGATCGAACTCAAGGGCATCCGCAAATCCTACGGCGGCGGCGACACGCCGCAGGTTGATGTGCTCCGCGGCATCGACCTGGCGATCCATGCCGGGGAATTCGTGGCGATTGTCGGCGCCTCCGGCTCCGGCAAATCCACGCTGATGAATATCCTCGGCTGCCTCGACCGCCCCACCGAGGGCGACTACCTGTTCGCCGGAGAGAACGTCGCCCAGCTCGACAGCGACGAACTCGCCTGGCTGCGCCGCGAGGCCTTCGGTTTCGTGTTCCAGGGCTATCACCTGATCCCATCCGGCTCGGCCCAGGAAAACGTCGAGATGCCGGCGATCTATGCCGGTATCAGCGCCGCCGAACGCCATGCCCGCGCCAAGGCCCTGCTCACGCGCCTGGGCCTGGCCGAGCGCACCGGCAACCGCCCGCACCAGCTTTCCGGCGGCCAGCAACAGCGGGTGTCGATTGCCCGGGCGTTGATGAACGGCGGGCATATCATCCTCGCCGACGAACCCACCGGCGCCCTCGACAGCCACAGCGGCGCCGAGGTCATGACCCTGCTGGACGAACTGGCCAGCCAGGGCCACGTGGTCATCCTGATCACCCACGACCGCGAAGTCGCGGCGCGGGCCAATCGCATCATCGAGATCCGCGACGGGCTGATCATCAGCGACTCTGCCGACACCAGCGAGACGCCCCCCGTGGCCATCTCCGGCGCGTTGCAAGCCGTGGACCTGCGCCAGCGCCTGGCCGATGGCGCCGAGCACAACGGCGCCTGGAAAGCCGAGCTGCTGGATGCCGTGCAAGCCGCGTGGCGGGTGATGTGGATCAACCGTTTTCGCACAGCGCTGACGCTGCTGGGGATCATCATCGGCGTGGCGTCGGTGGTGGTGATGCTGGCGGTGGGCGAAGGCAGCAAGCGCCAGGTGATGGCGCAGATGGGCGCTTTCGGCTCCAATATCCTCTACGTCAGCGGGTCGGCGCCCAACCCGCGCACACCACCCGGCGTGATCACCCTCAACGACGTGGCCGCCCTGGCGGCCCTGCCTCAGGTCAAGCGCATCATGCCGGTGAACGGCGCAGAGGCCGGCGTTCGCTTTGGCAACGTCGACCATATGGCGTATGTCGGGGGCAATGACACCAATTTCCCGGCCATTTTCAACTGGCCAGTGGTCGAGGGGAGTTACTTCACCGAGGCCGACGAGCGCGCCGGAGCCACGGTGGCAGTGATCGGCAAACGGGTACGCGACAAGCTGTTCAAGGATGTGACCGACCCGATCGGGCAATACATCCTGATCGAAAACGTTCCATTCCAGGTGGTCGGAGTGCTCGCCGAAAAAGGCGCCAGCTCCGGCGACAAAGACAGCGACGACCGTATCGCCATCCCCTACTCTGCCGCCAGCGTGCGTCTGTTCGGCAGCTATAACCCCGAATACGTAGTGATTGCCGCCGCCGACGCGCGCAACGTGCACGACGCCGAACAGGCTATCAATCAGTTGTTGCTGCGCCTGCACAACGGCAAGCACGACTTTGAACTGACCAACAATGCCGCGATGATCCAGGCCGAGGCACGCACCCAGAATACCTTGTCACTGATGCTCGGCTCGATTGCCGCGATTTCGCTGCTGGTGGGAGGTATCGGGGTGATGAATATCATGCTGATGACCGTACGTGAACGCACCCGGGAAATCGGCATTCGCATGGCCACCGGGGCGCGGCAGCGGGACATCCTGCGCCAGTTCCTCACTGAAGCGGTGATGCTCTCTGTGGTCGGCGGCGTCACCGGCATCGGCCTCGCCCTGCTGGTGGGCGGCGTGCTGATCCTCAGCAACGTGGCCGTCGCGTTCTCGATTCCGGCCGCCGTGGGGGCCTTCTTCTGCGCCCTGGTCACCGGCGTTATCTTCGGTTTCATGCCGGCCCGCAAAGCCGCTCGACTTGACCCGGTCAAGGCCCTTACCAGTGAATGATCGCCCTATGAAAGTGTCCCTGACCCTCCTCGCCGCCAGCCTGCTGCTGGCCGCCTGCAGCAGCCCCGCACCGCGTCCGGGCGCAGGCATGCAAACACCGCCCGCCTGGCACAGCGCAAGCGACGCAACGGCGCTGCGGGCCAACCAGCAATGGTGGACAAGCTTCGACAGCCCCCAGCTCAACCAACTGATCGAACGGGCTCGCAGCGGCAGTTACGACCTGGCCAGCGCCATGGCCCGAGTGCGCCAGGCCCAGGCCAGCGCAGTGATAGCCGGCGCACCGTTGCTGCCTGAACTCACCGGCGCGTTCAATGCAAACCGCCAGAAGCTGCTGCGGGGCAAGGGCTACAGTCAGCTGGATGCCACCAGCAGCAACAAGGCCGTGGATTACTTCGATGCGCGCCTGAGCGCCACTTACGAAATTGATTTCTGGGGTGGCAAGCGCGCCGCCCGGGACAGCGCCGTGGAAGAGGTGCGCGCCAGCGAGTTCGACCAGGCCACCGTGGAACTGACCCTGCTCAGCGGTGTTGCGACCAGCTATACCCAGTGGCTGTCATTGCGTGAGCAACTGCGCATCGCCCAACTCAACCTGGACAACGCCCAAAACGTGTTGAAGCTGGTGCAGACTCGCCACGATGCAGGCTCCGCCACCGCCCTGGAACTGGCCCAGCAAAAAAGCCTCGTGGCCGCACAACAACGCCAACTGCCGCTGGCACAGCAACAGGCCGACGAGGCCTTGATCAGCCTCGCGGCACTGCTGGGCACACCGGTGCAGGACCTGCACCTGGCCCCGCAACCCTTCGCCCAATTGAACTGGCCGGGCATCGCCGCCGGTGTTCCCAGCCAACTGCTCAGCCGCCGTCCCGACATCGCCAGTGCCGAGGCCCGGCTGGCAGCAGCCCAGGCAGACGTCACCGTCGCCCGGGCAGCCATGTTGCCCACCCTCACCCTCAGTGCCGACCTTGGCTCGGGCGCCAACAAGCTCGCCGACGTAGTGCGCAGCCCGTTCTACAACCTCACTTCCGGCCTGGTCGCACCGATCTTCAACAATGGCCGCCTGAGCGCCGAGCGGGACAAGGCCCGGGCGCGTCAGGATGAGCTGCTGCAGACTTACCGGGGAGCGATCATCAATGGCTTTGCCGATGTGGAAAAAGCCCTGAGCAGCATTCGCGGGCTGGATGCGCAGCGTCAGTGGCAGAGCGAGGAACTGAGGGAGGCGCAGACTGCCTTTGAGATTGCCCAGAGCCGATACGAGGCCGGAGCGGAGGATCTGCTGACGGTGCTGGAGACGCAGCGTACGTTATACGCGGCGCAGGATTTGAATGTGCAATTGCGCCGATCACGGCTGAACGCAAGCATTGCGCTGTATAAGGCGCTGGGGGGCGGCTGGCAGGTACCAGCAAGCACCATCAACTGAATGAAAGCCGGGCTTGCCCGGCTCCCACCGTTGAGCGGCGCCCTTTAGAGCACCCGCTCCTTGACCTTCAAATGCCGCGCATACCAGGGACGCTTCGGCACCTTGCGAAACAGCTCGGCCAGCTTGTCCTCATCCGCCCCGAAGGTAATCCGCAGCGCCAGCTTCATGGTTTCCGGGTCCATCTCCATCGACTTGCCCATCTGCAACCCCGGCGTGGTGCTGCAACCATGGGTGTCCGGCCCCAGCCACGGGTCATCCACCTCCACCCAGCGCCCCGGCGCAAACCAGGGCACGCCGTTGACCTCCAGCCGGCTCACTTCACCCGGATGAAAACGCTCGTGGGCACGAAACCAATCCTCGATGCGGTCATCGATCCAACCATGAAAACGCCAGAACACCGGATTCACGTGAGAAGAAAACGGATCTCCAAGGAAGTCATTCTCTGCCACGTACCAACGCGCGGCAAAGTCAGCCGGGTCCCGTGCAAAAGGCACCGGCGCGCCGTTGGACGGGTCCCGCGGCACCGAGGCCCAGCGCATATGCAGCCAGTCGTGCAGGCCCAGCTCCACCTCAGAGCCGAACTGCCCCAATGTGAGTTTCGCCAGGTAGCGCGGGTCGCGGTACTGCGACTCCCAGACCTCAAAGTTACTGTGGTAAGTCTCGGCCGCCTTGATATCGCTGACCCACTGGGTATACGCACTGTCATTCGCCGCCATCCAGGTAGGCGGCAACGCGAAACCGTCATGATTGTCGAAATAACGCACAAACCCCTGGCGATCACGCTCCAGCCCCGGCTGTGGCTGAGGGAAGTACGTCCACGATGGCAAGTCCTGCATCGAACGTGCGGCGCCCAGCATGTGCCGATGCATGAAAAAGAAGTCGATGCCCGAACCGTTGCGATCCTTGCGCGGCCCCCGTGCATCGCGCTCCCGGTCACGCGGACCAGGCTGCCAGCCGATCCCCCGCAAGGCATTACGCTTGTCTTCGGAGAGTTTGTGCCACTGGTCACGGGAAGCGTGCCAGAGCTGGTGAAACAGGCGATGTTCGGGAGCAATCAACCAGGCCAATAGAACCGGGTTGAGACCGATGCGCTCACGCGCCTCGGGAAACAGCCGCTTGGTGGCGACAAAATGATTGTCCCGTTCGAGCAGGGCCAATGGGCGGTCCAGGCTGAGGATCTGCCCGCTCAAGGTGCCGCTGCCGGCGTTACCGAATTCGGCCCAGACTTCATCAAGGGTCATTTTGAACTCGTAGGCTGGAGCCCCGTCCACGGCATCGCGGTCGATCAGGCGCCAGTACAGATGCGCCCCGTCGCCGGGAGTCAGGTCACCCAACACACGATAGCGCGGCTCGCCGTCGGCACGCAGTTGTTCGCCAGTGTCGAGGTAGCCCCGCAGGCCACGCCCACGCGGGGCAACGTCGAGGAGCAATTCCAGGCCTTCCAGGGGCAGGCCTTTCAGGCCGGCATCGCGGCCTGCCAACTGCACATGCCAAACGCCACGCAGGCTGTCCGCCAAATGCTGGCCGGCGGTGTCTGCCAGATCCACCGTGGCTTCGCCCGGGGTAATCGGAAACTCTTCACGCGTCAGCTCGCGATGGGCATAAAAGGCCGCAGGCACTGCAGCGCCAGTCAGCGCCAGGCCGGCGATGAACCCTCGTCGAGAAATCGTCATTGCTTTACCTGTGTCAGCCATCAAGCAGGCTTTATCCAAGCTAGAACGTTCGCTGACAGGGGAAATTTAGCACCGCGCCTCCCAGGCTTAAATTTTCCCGCCCATCGCTCGTTCATCCCAGATAGCAAAGGCCTCAACTGACTGAGATGGCAATGACAAAACCACGTTCGAAAAAGGCGTTGTACTTCGGCCTGCCGCTGGTCCTGGCCATTGGCGCCGGGGCCGGATTCCTGGCTTGGGACCATTGGTTCAGGGGCAATGCCGGGTACCCGTTGGCGGTAATCAAGCAGGCCAATGAGATGCAGGACCGCCTGCTGTCGTTCGACAGTCACATCACCGTGCCGCTCAACTTTGGTACCGCCGGCAACGAAGCCGACAAGGACGGCAGCGGCCAGTTCGACCTGGCCAAGGCCAGCCGGGGGCGCCTGTCGGGTGCAGCCCTGACGATTTTCGGCTGGCCGGAAATGTGGAACGGCCCCAATGCGCCCCACAAGCCCACCGCGGGTTTTGTCGAAGAAGCCCGCCACCAGCAGGAGACTCGCTACAAGATCATCTCCGGCATGGTTCGCGACTTCCCCAACCAAGTGGGCATTGCCTACACCCCGGATGATTTCCGGCGCCTGCATGGCGAAGGCAAGTTTGCGATCTTTATCAGCATGCTCAACGCCTACCCGCTGGGTGATGACCTTAATCAGTTGAACCTGTGGACCGCGCGCGGCATGCGCATGTTCGGCTTCAGCTACATCGGCAACAACGCCTGGTCGGACTCGTCACGCCCACTGCCGTTTTTCAATGACTCACCCGATGCCCTCGACGGCCTCTCGGATATCGGCAAGCAAGCCGTGCATCGCCTCAACGACCTGGGGGTAATCATTGATGTCTCGCAGATGTCCACCAAGGCCCTGGAGCAAGTTGCGCAACTGAGCCGCACACCGATGGTGGCCTCCCACTCGGCGCCACGGGCGTCGGTGGACATACCGCGCAACCTCAGCGACAAGGAACTGCAACTGATCAAGAACAGCGGCGGTGTCGTTCAGGTGGTGGGCTTCCCAGCTTACCTGCGCCCCCTCAGCCAGCCCACCCAGGACAAACTCAACGCGTTGCGCGCGCGCTTCGACCTGCCGCCACTGCCCAACCTGGCCGTAGCCCTGATGCCCGGCGACCCGATCATCTCGGCCTGGCCAGAACAAAAGTTTGGCCAATACGCCAGTGCGCTGTACGCCATCCTCGAAGAAGAACCCAAGGCCACCCTCAAGGACTTGGGCGATGCCATCGATTACACCGTGCGCAAGGTTGGCATCGACCACGTCGGCATCGCCTCGGACTTCAACGACGGCGGCGGCCTCAAGGGCTGGGAGAACGTCGGCGAAGTGCGCAACGTGACTGCGGAACTGATCCAGCGCGGCTACTCCGAAGCCGATATCGCCAAGCTCTGGGGAGGCAACTTCCTGCGGGTCTGGGACCAGGTACAAAAAGCTGCCAAGCCATTGGCCAACCGCTGAACCACCCTCAATGAATGAAGTGAATTCATGACCGACCGCCGTACGTTTCTCAAGCAGGCCGGGCTTCTCGCCGCGAGCCTGCCGCTGGGCACTGCCATCATCCCCCAGGCACTGGCAGGCAATGCGGCACCACCTGGCGACCCTTGGGCAGGCTTTCGCCAACTGTTTACCCAGGACCCGGACTACCTGCACTTTTCGAATTTCCTGGTGGCCTCGCACCCCAAGCCGGTGCGTGAGGCCATCGAGCGCTACCGCGCGCAGATCGACCGCAACCCCGGCCTGGCCATGGATTGGGACCTGCAAGAGACATGGAAGCGTGAAGGCCAGGTGCGCGAATGGGCCGGCCGCTACCTGAATGCCAGGCCCGGCCAGATAGCCCTGACCGGCAGCACCTCCGAAGGCCTGGCGATGATTTACGGCGGGATCCAGGTACGCCCCGACCAGGAAATCCTCACCACTGTTCACGAACATTACGCCACCGCCTACAGCCTCGATTTCCGGGTACGCAAGGAAGGCACCCAGGTACGCAAGATCAAATTGTTCGAGAGCGCCCATTCGGTGTCCGTCGATGAAGTGCTCGGTTCTATCGAGCGCAATATCCGCCCCAATACCCGTGTGCTCGGCATGACCTGGGTGCAATCCGGCAGCGGCGTCAAGCTGCCGATCGGCGCGATCGGCAAGCTGGTGGATGAACACAACCGCAATCGTGACGACAAGGACCGCATCCTCTACGTGGTCGATGGTGTGCATGGGTTTGGCGTCGAGAACCTCGATTTCCCGGACATGCATTGCGACTTTTTCATTGCCGGCACCCACAAGTGGATGTTCGGCCCGCGGGGCACCGGGATCATTTGCGCCCGCTCGGAACAGAACACCGACGTTACACCGATGGTGCCGACCTTCTCCGAAGACACCAACTTCGCCACCACCATGACACCCGGCGGCTACCACGCCTTTGAACATCGCTGGGCTGCGGATGAAGCCTTCAAACTGCACTTGCAGTTGGGCAAGCCGCAGGTACAGGCACGCATTCATCAGCTCAACGACGAACTGAAGACCCAACTGCTGGCGCACTCGAAGATAGAGCTGGTGACACCCCGCAGCAGCGAGTTGTCGGCAGGCTTCACCTTCTTCCGGGTCAACGGCCAGGACAGCCGCGACGTGGCCGCCCACATGATGAAAAACCGGGTAGTGATCGACTCGGTATATCGGGACGCCGGCCCGGTGATTCGCACTTCCCCGGGCCTGCTCAACACATCGGCCGAGATCCAGCGCTTCATGACGTTGCTGAGCCAACGGTTGTGACGCCTCTTTTTCATTTCAGCGAGATGCTCCCATGAACCATCACCCGCACCTGAAACCGCTGGCCGCAGTGATTCTGACAACACTGTGCAGTGCCCTGCTACCGGGGCTGGCCCAGGCGGCCACGCCGACACCCGGTAAAGTGTTCAAGGACTGCAAGGACTGCCCGGAAATGGTCGTGTTGCCCGCCGGTACGTTCACCATGGGCACCCCGGAAGACGAAGTGGGCCGCGAGCCTGATGAAGGCCCGATGCACCCGGTCACCTTTGCCAGGCCCTTCGCCATGAGCCGCTTCCAGGTCACCGCCGGCGAGTGGGACAGCTATGTACGCCAGTCCGGGGTCAAGATTGCCAATGGCGATGAACGACCCGGCCGCGAGTGCGTCGCCAGCAAGCCACGCTACCCCCAGGGGCCGCGCCAACCTGCCGTGTGCATGGACTTCGAGGATGTGCAGAACTACGTCGCCTGGCTATCGAAGAAAACCGGCCATCACTACCAGATGGTCAGTGAAGCCCAACGTGAATACGCCGCCCGCGCCGGCTCCACCGGCCCGTTCCCCTTCCCGTTCGACGAGGGCAAGGGCTACAGCATTGCCCAGCATGCCAACACCTACGGCCCGGCGGATGGCTACAGCTACTCGTCCCCGGTGGGCAGCTACCCGCCCAACGCGTTCGGCATGTACGACATGCACGGCAACGTCTACGAGTGGACAGCCGATTGCTACAACGACGATTACGTCGGCGCCCCAAGCGACGGCAGCGCCTGGCTGACCGGTAAATGCCAGTTCAGACGCATCCGCGGCAACGACTGGGGTGAAGCCCCCGTGTTCTCCCGCTCCGGCAACCGCAATGCGTTGGTACCGGACAACCGCGGTGACTGGATCGGCTTTCGCGTCGTGCGGGATCTGTAAGGCAGCCAGCCCTCTAAATTAACCCTCCCCCCAGTCGTTTTACAGGTGTGTGTGACCCGTCATGCAACGCATTGCGGCGCACCACCGCCCTCTATGCCACCCAGGCCGAGCCCGCGACCGAAGCCGGGCCCGGCCGATCTTCAAGCAGGGAACCTCCATGAGCAAACCAACACGTGGGGTGATCAATGAATTGTTCACCCTGCTCAAACCCTTTCGGCTGATCGTTGTCGGCTCCATTCTGCTCGGCATGGTCGGCGGCCTCAGCGTCACGGTATTGCTGGCGACCATCAATACCGTGCTGCACGCCGACAACGGCCTGACCAACACCGTGGTCGGCGCCTTTGCCGGCCTCTGCCTGCTGGCACTGGTCAGTTCGATCTTTTCCGATATCGGCACCAATTATGTGGGGCAAAAGATCATCGCCCGGCTGCGCAAGGAGCTTGGGGAAAAAGTCCTGTCGGCGCCCATCGAACAGATTGAGCGCTACCGCAGCCACCGCCTGATCCCGGTGCTCACCCACGACGTCGACACCATCAGCGATTTCGCGTTCGCCTTCGCCCCGCTGGCCATTTCGCTGACCGTCACCCTTGGCTGCATGGGTTACCTGGCGATGCTGTCATGGCCGATGTTCTTGATCATGGTGGTCGCGATCATCATCGGCACGGTCGTCCAGTACATCGCCCGGGGCCGGGGAATCAAAGGCTTCATGGAGGCCCGCGACGCCGAAGACGAACTGCAGAAACACTACAATTCCATCGCCGAGGGCGCCAAGGAATTGCGCATCCATCGTCCGCGCAGGCACCGCATGTTTGTGTCGGGGATAGAAAGCACCGCCGACAAAATCTGCGACACACAAATTCGTTCGGTGAATATTTTCGTCGTCGCCAAGACCCTCGGCTCCATGCTGTTTTTCGTGGTCATCGGGCTGGCACTCGCCCTGCAATCACTGTGGCCGAGTGCCGACAAATCAGTGATGAGCGGCTTTGTGCTGGTGCTGCTGTACATGAAAGGGCCGCTGGAGCATCTGATCGGCACCCTGCCAATCGTCAGCCGCGCACAGATCGCATTCCGCCGTATCGCCGCGCTGTCGGAGCAGTTTTCCTCGCCCGAACCCCACCTGCTGCTCAGCGACCAAGGCAACCAGAGTACGCCGGTGCACAGCCTGGAATTGACGGACGTGTCCTACAGTTTCCCCGCCACCGTAGGCAGCGCACCGTTTCGCCTGGGCCCGGTCAACCTGAAGATCGAGCAAGGCGACATCATCTTCATCGTCGGCGAAAACGGTTGCGGCAAGACCACCCTGATCAAGCTGCTGCTAGGCCTGTACGCCCCGCAGCAGGGAGAAATCCGCCTCAACGGGCAGCCCGTGACGGCAGTGACACGTGACGACTATCGCCAGTTGTTCACCACGATCTTCGCTGACTACTACCTGTTCGACGACGTGGTGCAGGGCGATACCCATATTCCCGAAGATGCCAACCAATACCTGCAGCGCCTGGAAATCGGCCACAAGGTCAGCGTGCGTGACGGTTCGTTCACCACCACCGACCTGTCCACCGGCCAGCGCAAGCGCCTGGCGCTGGTCAATGCATGGCTGGAGGAACGCCCGGTGCTGGTGTTTGACGAATGGGCCGCAGACCAGGACCCGACGTTCCGGCGGATTTTCTACACCGAGTTGCTGCCGGATCTCAAGCGCCTGGGCAAAACCATCATCGTGATTTCCCACGACGATCGTTACTTCGACATTGCCGACCAACTGGTGCGCATGGAAGCCGGGAAAGTAGCCACCGAACTGCAACCGGCATGAATAAGTTAGATTCTCATTCTGGTTTTTTCGGCCTCGTGCGTCTAATTAAGAATCGCTAACAACTACGCAACCATTAAAACCAGTAAGAGTGAGCACAATGTCAGCAATTGCGGGGATTCCACGTTTTACCAAAGCCTTGTTCATGCGCCGTATGCTGCAGCCGGGCTTCAGCGCCACCGCGTTCAGCATGGCGCTGGCGTTGCCGTTCAGTGCGCAGGTTCAGGCCCAGGAGATCAACTTCAATATCCCGGCACAATCACTGGCAAGCGCCCTGCAGGCGCTGGGCACCCAGTCGAACATGCAAGTGCTGTACAGCGCCGATGATGTAAAGGGCCAGCACAGCCAGCCGGTGAGCGGCCGGTTGTCGCCTGAACAGGCGTTGTCGCAGATGCTGGTGGGGACCGGCGCTGTGTTCACCGTTCAAGCCAACACCGTCACCGTACGTGCCCGGGCAACGGGTGATTCACTGGAGCTGGGTGCCACCACCATCAGTGGCCAGGCTGTTGAATCGGCCTACGGCCCCGTGGACGGCTACGTTGCCACCCGCAGCGCCACCGGCACCAAGACCGATACGCCCCTCCTGGAAATCCCGCAAACCGTCAACGTGGTCACCGCTAAACAGATCGAAACCCAGGGCGCACTCAACCTGACCCAGGCCTTGCGCTACACGCCAGGCCTGAACACCGGCGGCTTCACCGACCGCAATGCGATCGCCGACGAAATCACCAGCCGTGGCTTCGCCCCTACCCAGCTGTACCTGGACGGCGCTTACTTGCCCTATGCCGGCAGCCTCGGCGGCGCCCCGCAAATCGATCCGTATACCCTGGAGCGCATCGAAGTGCTCAAAGGCCCATCGTCGGTGCTCTTTGGCCAGAACCAGCCAGGCGGCCTGATCAACATGGTCTCCAAGCGACCAACCACCGAACAACGCAGCGAGGTCAAGATCGGTGCCGGCAGCTACAACCGGGTCAACGGCGCATTCGACACCAGCGGCCCGCTCGACGATCAGAAAGAGTTCAGCTATCGCATCGTCGGCGTCGCGAAGAAAGGCAACCAGCAGGTCGATCATACCCACAGCGAACGCATGCTGCTGGCACCCAGCCTGACCTGGGCCCCGAACGACGACACATCCCTGACCGTACTGGCGCAGATCCAGCGGGACCGAGGCCTGGAAGACTATCAGGCGTTGCCAATGATCGGCTCTCTCGAGCGCGGCCCCAACGGCAAACGCATCGACCGCAACTTCTTCTCCGGCGACTCGAAATACAACGACTACAAACGTGACCAGTTCATCCTGGGCTACGACTTGACCCACAGCTTCAGCGAAAATCTGAAAGGTCGCTCCACCGCCCGCTACACCGACGTACGCGACGACTACAAAGGCTTCTACCTGCGCAGCTTCGTCACCGATGCAGTCACCGGTGCGGTCGACCAGACCCGGGCCAACCGTGTCAAACTCGACTGGCGCCAGCACAACACCGCCTACACCATCGATAACAACCTGGAATACAAATTCAACACCGGCGCGCTGGAGCACACCACCCTGGTCGGCCTGGACTATCGCAACTTCAACCGCAAATACACCGGCTACAACGCCTACAACGTACTGCCGATCAACCTCTACGGCGAAAACAACAACTACGACACCAGCAGCGTGACCCCGGAAAAAACCACCAAGTGGGACAACACCGTGCGCCAGACCGGCGTCTACCTGCAGGACCAGATCAAACTGGACAAGTGGATCCTGACCATTGGTGGCCGTCAGGACTGGGCCGAAGTTGAAAACAAGGACCTGATTGCAAACTCCATCACCGAACAGCGTGACAACAAGTTCACCGGCCGTGTCGGCCTGACCTATGTCACCGACTTCGGGCTGGCGCCGTACGTCAGCTACTCCGAATCCTTCCTGCCGACCGTTGGCACTACCGCGCCCGAACGTGGCGGCAAGGCCTTCGCGCCGACCGAAGGCGAACAGTACGAAGTGGGTGTGAAGTACCAGCCGTTCGAGAAGACGCTGATCACGGCTTCCGTGTACCAGATCAAGCAGAAAAACGTGTTGAGCCAGGATAACGAGTACACCCAGTACTCGGTCCAGCAAGGCCAGGTTCGCTCCCGCGGTGTTGAACTGGAAGTCAAATCGACGATTGCCAACGTCGACGTACTGGCTGCTGCGTCCTACCTCGACGCGTTCTACATCAAGAACAACTACGGCAACACCGGTAACCGCACCGAGCAACAGGCTCCGGTTTCGGCATCGCTGTGGGTTGACTACCACTTCACCCAGGCGGTGCTCAATGGCCTGACCTTCGGTGCCGGCGCCCGCTACACCGGCCCCAAACCCGGTGATGCTGCCAACTCGTTCGAGGTCCCGGGCTTTGTGGTCTATGACACCACCGTCAGCTACGACCTGAGCAAGGTATCGCCAAGCCTGCGTGGCGTGGAAACCAGCCTGAACGTGCAGAACGTGTTCAACCGCGAGTACGTGTCCCACTGCAACTACTCGTTCGGCTGCTACTACGGCCAGGAACGCGTCGCCTCGGTTGACGTGACGTACAACTTCTAGGCAACACCCACAAAAAAACCGGGCCTGGCCCGGTTTTTTTATGCCTGTTCTCAAGCTGCCAGCGCGGCTCGCAATGCCTGGGTCAATTGACCGTACACCTCGTCGATATCCGGCACCACGCTCTGCAGGCGCAGGAAATCGTGAATCAACCCGGCGTACTCGATCACTTCCACCGCCAACCCCTGTTCCTGCAACCGTCGGGCATAGGCACGCCCTTCATCCAGCAGCGGGTCATGACCGGCCAACGCAATCAGCGCCGGTGGCATGCCCGGGTACCCCGGCGCCAGCAATGGCGAGAAGCGCCAGTCAAGACGATCCGCCGCCTCCCGGGCGTAATGCCGGTAGAACCATTCCAGTGTCTCGGTCTCCAGCAGATAGCCCTCGCCGAACAGCTCGGTCGACGGGCTATTGGTAGAAGCGTCCGTCACCGGATAGCACAGCAGTTGCCAGCAGGGTTTAATTGCCAGCGTCGCGGGCTCGAGCACCGACTGCAACGCCAGCACCGTCGCCAGCGTGGCCCCCACACTGTCGCCACCGAAAGCCACGCGGGTGAGGTCCAGGCCTTCGGCTGCAGCGTTATCGGCCAGCCAGGCCATGGCATCGGCGCCATCGTTCAGCGGCGTCGGGAACCTGTGCTCCGGCGCCAGTCGATAACCCACTGAAACCACCGCACACGGAGTTCTGGCGCAGAATTCGCGGCACACCCCGTCATGGGATTCCAGGCTGCCGACCACGTAGCCACCGCCATGGAAGTACACCAGCACCGGCAGGCTCTGCGCCGAAACGTCAGCGGGACGGTACACACGCAACGCCAGCGTCGCGCCATCGCGTGCCGTGAATTCGATGTGGCTGCAGCGCACCTGCGCAGGCGCCTGCCAGCGCAGTTGCGCGGTGGTGCGCTCGAACGCCTCACGAGCTTGGGCGGGCGTTGACAGGTGAAACGGCCCAGGACCGTCCGCCTGGCTTTCTTGCGCCAGGTCGAGGAAGGCATTGAGTTCCGGATGCAAGGACATCGCAGGTTTCCTTATGAAAAAGCCACAGACGAAAGAGGAGCCACAAGGGCCCCTCTTTGTATAACGATGGATCGGCCTCAATCCTTAAGCCGCTTGTGCCACGCAATGCTCGATCAGCGCCTCCAGTTCGGCCTGGTACTCTCGCATCAACTGTTCGACGGTTTCGGCACGGTAGCGGCGCGTGCTGAAAATACAGCGCATCGCCAGGCGTCCGTCATACACCTGCCCCACCACTTCCAGCCAATTGCCCAGGGCCGCCTGCGGGCTGTAGCAACTGCCATAGCTCTCCTGAGCCGGCACCAGCATCGCCTTGTCATCGAAGCTCTGGTCGAACTGCCCCAGGTAGTTGAAGGTGACACGCGCCTGGGGTGCCAGGCGCAAGGTATCGGCCATCGACACACCGCTCATGTGACGCAGGATGCCGTAGCCCAGGCCCTTGTTCGGTACGGCCGCCAATTGCCGCTGCACCGCACGCACCGAGCTCCCGATATCAGCCCCGGCACCGGGTGCCAGGCGCACCGGGAACATGCTGGTGAACCAGCCCAGGCTGCGGCTCAGGTCGATGTCCTTGACCAGGTCTTCGCGGCCATGGCCTTCGAGCTGGATCAATACCGAAGGCTGCCCGCTCCAGCGGCACAACACCCGGCTCAGCGCGGCGAGCAACACATCGTTGATCTGCGTCTGGTAGACCGCAGGCACTTGCTTGAGCAACTGCTGGGTATGCTCCTGCGACAGGCCCATCAGCGCGACCGACTGGTACTGCACCTGGTTCTTGCCACGCGGGTTATCGCACGGTAGCTCACTGCCCGGCTGGTCGATCTGCTCAAGCCACCAGGCTTGCTCCTGCGCCGGATAATTCGCCGCGTACGCTTGCAGCCCCTCGGCCCAGGCCCGGTAGCTGCTGGTACGAATCGGCAGGGCCGGCGCCTGGCCATTGCGGTAAGCCTCATAAGCGACCTGCAAATCCTGCAGCAGCAAACGCCAGGAAACGGTGTCGATCACCAAATGATGGATCACCATCAATACCCGCACCTGGCCATTGCCCAACGTCACATGAGCGGTACGCCACACCGGCCCGTCTTGCAGGTCCAGGCTGCGCTGTACCTGTTCGGCGTACAGCTCAAGCTCCGCCTCATCGGCCACGGTGTGTTGCCATAACAAGGGCTCAGTGGCCCATTGCGCCTGCATGTCCTCCAGCGGCTGGTAATGCTGGTAATAGCGTGCGCCCACCTCACGAAAGCGCAGGCGCAGGGCGTCGTGCTGCTTCAACATGCAGCGCAATGCCAGCTCCAGCGCCGGCAGATTCAGCGCCTGGCGTGCACGCAGCATCAATGCCTGGTTGTAATGGTGCGGCTCGCTCATACGCTGGTCGAACAGCCACTGCTGGATCGGAATCAGGTTGAACTGGCCCTCGGCGGCCACCTGCGAAACATCCTCGATCAGCGTGGCGACGGTGCTTGAACGCTGCTCGAAAATCGCCTCGATGGTCTGCCCGCGCATCAGGTCCCGCAGCTTGAGGTCCATCTTCAGTTCAGGGTGGTTGCGTACCCGCGAGACGACTTGCAGGCTGAGGATCGAGTCACCGCCCAACTCGAAGAAGTTGTCGGTGATGCCCACGCGTTCCACTTGCAACACATCAGCCCAGACCTGTGCCAGCAGTTGCTCGTCACGAGTACGGCCGGGAACATACTCGCCGCCCTTGAATTCAGGCTCCGGCAAGGCCTGGCGATCCAGCTTGCCGTTGGGCGTGACAGGCAGCGCCGCCATGCAGATGACCTGGGTGGGCACCATGTAATCCGGCAATTGCGCGCGCAAGTCCGCCTTGAGGCGATCACCGATGGCCATGCCATCGGGCGTCACCACATAACCGATCAGTTGCTTGCCCGACGCACTGTCACGGGCGATCACCAACGCGTCACTGACATCGTCCAGTTGCCGCAGGCTCGCCTCGATTTCCCCCAGTTCAATGCGAAAGCCCCGGACCTTGATCTGGTGGTCAATACGCCCGACGTAATCAAGCACACCATCAACACGCTGGCGTACCAGGTCGCCGCTGCGGTAGAGGCGATCGCCCGGCGACCCGAACGGGTCCGGCACAAAGCGCTCGGCACTCAGGTCCGGACGACGGTAATAGCCGCGGGCAATGCCCTGGCCACCGATGTAGAGCTCACCGGCAATCCCCGGCGGCAGCGGGTTGAGGTCTTCGTCCAGCACGTACAGCGCGCGCTCGCCGACAGCACGCCCGATCGGCGCATAGGCGGCCTCGCACCGGGTGTCGACCGGGACCTTCCAGAGCATCGGCGTGACCACGGTTTCGGTGGGGCCATAGCCGTTGGTAAAGAACTGTGGACGCAGTGCCGCTTTCACTTGTTCGAAGGTCTGGTCCGGCACCGCATCGCCACCGAAGCAATACACCCGTACCGCGGGTGGTTCCTGTTGGCTATGGGCCGCGTACTCGGCCAACTGCTTGAGGTAGGCCGGCGGGAAACAGGCAATCGTGATGCCGTGTTGATGCAAGGCGTCGAAGGTCTGCTCCGGTGTCCACAGGCTGGCATCGCGGATCACCAGCGTGCCCCCGCTCAATAGCGTACTGAGCCAGCGCTCATGAGCGCCGTCGAAGGCAAATGACATGAAATGCAGCTCGCGGGTGCGCTCATCCATGTCATACAGCCCGGCGATGGCCTGGCAATGCATGCTCATCGGCCCATGCGCCACTGCCACGCCTTTCGGCCGACCGGTGGAGCCCGAGGTATAAATCAAGTAGGCCAGATTGGCGCCCAGCAAACTGCTGGCGGGCGGCGTGTCGCTGTAGCCGGCGCGGTCAAACGTGTCGATGGCCAGCTGCGCCAGGCCTTCCACCGCCGGAAGGCGCGCCTGCACCTGGCTATGGGTCAGCAACAGCGCCATCGCCGAGTCTTGCATCATGAACGCCAGGCGTTCGGGCGGATAGTCGATGTCCAACGGCACATAAGCCGCGCCGCTTTTCATCACCGCCAGTAACGCCACGATCATCTCGACGGAGCGCTCCAGGGCCACCCCGACCACCACTTCCGGCCCAGCCCCCAGCTCGATCAAGCGATGGGCCAGGCCATTGGCTCGACGTTCCAGCTCACCGTAGCTCAGCGAATCGCCCCCACACACCAGTGCCGTCGCCTCGCCACGCGAATCGGCATGGCGTGCGATCAGTTCCGGCAAGAGCTGCGCGTGATAGCTGGCATTCGGCGCCGCACTCCACTGCTCAAAGGCTCGCCACTGCTCGGCCCCAAGGCGCTGAAGGTTGCCCAGGCGCGCCGTCGGCGTAACGATCATGGCCTCGAGGGTGTCTTCCATGCAGCGGCGAATCTGCTCTACCGCCTCGACACTGAAGGCATTGCGCAGGAACAGATATTCGATCGACAACTGTTCGCCGAGATTGACCGCCAGGTCCATCGCAAAGTTGGTCACGTCATGGTTACGCGACTCGCCGAAACTCAGGCCGGTGTCCTGTTGCTCACCCAGGCGCTCATCGATCGGGTAGTTTTCAAACACGATGATGCTGTCGAACAGCCCTTGCCCACCCAGCCCCGACCAGCGCTGGATATCCGCCAGCGGCGCGTGTGCGTGCTCACGGATGTCCATGTTGCAGGCCTGCAACGCTTGCAGCCACTGATCCAGCGGCTGCGCGGGTTCCAGGGTCTGGATCACCGGTAGCGTATTGATGAACAGCCCCAGGATGTTGTCGGCATTGGCCAACCCCGCAGGACGGCCAGCCACGGTGGCACCGAACACCACAGTGTTCTGCCCGGTAAAGCGTTGCAGCAACAACAGCCACGCGCCCTGGATCAGCGTGTTGGGGGTGATTTGCAAGGCGCGGCAAGCCTGTTGCAGGCGTGCGGTTTGCACCGCATCCCAACGTGAGTAAAGCGCCTGGTGCCCGGGTAAATCCTCGACATGCCGCGGGAACATCGCCTGGTTCAGCGAGGTGGCCTGCTCCAGCGTCGCAAGACGGCTTCTCCAGAAGCCCTCCAGCGCCCGTTGATCCTGGCGTTGCAGCCATTCGATGAACTCGCGGTAACGACCGTTGCGTGTCGGCACGTGGCCCTGGGCATAAAACTGCATTACCTCGCCAAACAGTCGCGAACTGCTCCAGCCGTCCATCAGGATGTGATGGCAGGTCCAGATCATCTGGTAGCGGTCGTCCTCAAGCCGCAGCAACAGCACACGCTGCAACGGCGCACGGGCCAGATCGAACCCTTGCAGGTAATCAGCCGTTGCGCGCGCGCCGATCGCCTGTTCGCTGATGTCCTGGCCGCGCCAATCTTCGATCAGCAGCGGCAATTCGGCCTGGCGGTGGACAATTTGCACCGGGGCGCTCAAGCCATCCTGCCAGTGAAAACTGGTCCGCAGAATGTCCTCACGCTCAATCACCGATTGCCAGGCTGCGGCGAAGCGCTCGGTATCCAGCCCGTGTACCGGCAGGCTGATCTGGTTGATGTACAAGCCGCTGCTGTCGTCGGCCAGGGTGTGGAACAGCATGCCTTCTTGCATCGGTGACAACGCATAGACGTCTTGCACCTGCGCCACGGGAACCGGCAAGCCGTCAAGGTGCGCCTGGGTCAAACGGGCCAGCGGGAAGTCAGACGGCGTCAGGCCCTGATGCTCTTCGCCGCAGCAATGCTCGATCAGTGCCTGCAACGCGACGCCGTAGGCATCGGCCAATTGCTGGACGGTGGCCTCATCAAAAACGTCGCGGCTGAAGGTCCAGTCCAGGGACAACTGGCCGTTGTACACCCGGCCATCGATGGTCAGCCAGTTGCCCAGCGCCACGTCATCAGCGTGCCCAGCCCCGCTGCCCTCCTCGCTCGGCGCGAATAACGCCTGCTCATCAAAGCTCTGGTCGAACTGGCCGAGGTAGTTGAAGGTAATCCGGGCCTGCGCGAGTTTCGCCAGACGCGAGCGGACATCCTCTGCACCGAGGTAACGCAGCACGCCATAACCCAGGCCCTTGTTCGGCACCGCGCGCAGCTGTTCCTTGATGCCCTTGATGGTGTCTGCCGCGTGCACCGATGGGGTCAATACCACCGGGAACAGGCTGGTGAACCAGCCCAACGTGCGGCTCAGGTCGACGTCGCCGAACAGTTCCTCACGGCCATGGCCTTCCAGTTGCACCAGGCACGCAGGTTGCGCAGTCCACTGGCAAATCACCTGCGCCAGGGCACTGAGCAAAAGGTCGTTGACCTGGGTGCGATAGGCCGACGGTGCCTGCTTGAGCAGGCGCCGAGTCTGTTCTGTATCCAGACGCGTGTTGACCGAATGGCCATGCACCGAAGCCTGGCTGCCCTCAGGCCGCGCCCGTGGCAGTTCCGGCAACGCATGGGCCTGTTGCCCGGTCCAGTAACTCAACTCCCGAGCCAGCCCTTCGCTGTGGGCGTAGCCCTGCAACTGCTCGGCCCACGCCTTGAACGCGGTGGACTTGGGTGGCAACACCACAGGCTGGTTTACCGCCAGTTGCCGGTAGGCCGTTTGCAAGTCTTCCAGCAGCACGCGCCACGACACACCGTCCATCACCAGATGGTGAATCGCCAGATGCAGGCGCGAACTGCCGTCCTGCACTGCGATCAGGCTGCAACGCAACAGCGGGCCGTGTTGCAGGTCGAGGCTGCGTTGCGCCTGGTTGGCAATGGCGATGATCTCATCGGCGTTCTCTGCCTGGCGCTGCCAGAGGCCTACCGGTTGTGCGCCGACGGCCTCATGGCTGGCCTGCCAGGTACCATCGCCCGATTGCACGAAGCGCAAGCGCAAGGCGTCATGATGGGCCACCACGTGCTCAAGGGCCTGCTGCAGACATGCGCCGTCCAATGGCTCGCGCGGGGTCAGCATCAGCGACTGGTTCCAGTGGTCACGGTGCGCCATGTCATTGG
Organism: Pseudomonas sp. GP01-A4; assembly: GCF_058780865.1. Classification (NCBI taxonomy): domain Bacteria; kingdom Pseudomonadati; phylum Pseudomonadota; class Gammaproteobacteria; order Pseudomonadales; family Pseudomonadaceae; genus Pseudomonas; species Pseudomonas sp. GP01-A4. The sequence continues at coordinate 32,792 of NZ_JBYSWF010000024.1, read as the reverse complement.
CGAAGAACCAGTGCTGCATCGGAACCAGATGGCTGTCACCGTTGACCGGCCCCTGATCGATCGTTGCGGCTTGATCGGCGCTCGCAGCCCGGGCCAGCGCCTGGATGTTCTGGTGCAGGAACAGGTCCTTGGGGGCCAGGCCGATTCCCTGCTGACGTGCACGGCTGACCACTTGAATCGAATTGATCGAGTCACCGCCCAAGGCGAAGAAGTTATCGGCAGTGCCCACCCGGGCCACGCCGAGCACGGCTTGCCAGATCTCGACCAGGGCACTTTCGACTGCATTGGCGGGAGCCACGAAGTCCTGCTGTACCTCAGCCATGTCTGGCACCGGGAGAGCCTTGCGGTCGAGTTTGCCGTTGGGGCTCAGGGGCATTTTTTCCAGCGGCGTCAGGTGCGTGGGCACCATGTGTTCCGGCAGGGTCTGGCGCAGATGCGCTGTCAGCGCCTCGCGCAGTGCCGGCCAGTCGCTGGGGGCGCCAGGCTGGGTAACGACGTAGCCACTCAGGGCTTTGCCGTTGCGGCTGTCCTGCGCCACCACCACGGCTTCGCGCACGGCCCCGTGCTCCAGCAGACGGGCCTCGATTTCACCCAGCTCGATACGAAAACCGCGGATTTTCACCTGATGGTCGATACGGCCAATGTAATCAATCACCCCGTCAACGCGGTAACGGGCCAAGTCGCCCGTGCGGTACAGCCGTTCACCCGCGACAAACGGGCTTGCCACGAATCGTTCGGCCGTCAGCTCCGGGCGACGGTGGTACCCACGCGCCAGTCCCTGGCCGCTGAGGTACAGTTCGCCGTTGACGCCGCAGGGCACCGGGTTGAGCTCGGCGTCGAGAATGTAGGTCATCAAGTTCGCAATCGGCTCGCCGATGGGCACGGCGTCACGGCCCTCGTCACGACAGGTCCAGTGGGTGACATCAATTGCGGCTTCGGTAGGGCCGTAGAGATTGAACAGCCCCGCGCCCGGCAGCTTGGCGAAGACCTGCTGCTGCGCATCGATCGGCAACGCTTCGCCACTGCAAACGATACGGGTGAGGCTGGTGCAGCGGCTGACATTGGCATCCAGCACGAACGCTTGCAGCATCGACGGGACGAAATGCAGGGTAGTAATGCCCTCGCGCTCGATCAATTGGACCAGCTTCTGTGGATCGCGATGATCCCCTGGCGACGCCACGACCAAGCGGACGCCGGTCATAAGCGGCCAGAAAAACTCCCAGACGGACACATCGAAGCTGAACGGCGTTTTTTGCAGCACGCGGTCGTCGGCGTGCAACCCGTAGGCCTGTTGCATCCAGCACAACCGGTTGGTCAGGGCACCGTGGCTGTTGCCAGCCCCTTTGGGTTTGCCGGTGGATCCGGAGGTGTAAATCACATAGGCGAGGTTTTGCGCGACGGCCCGCGACTCGGGGTTGCCTTGCGCCTCACCGGCCAGCCAGGCATCGTCACCATCGAGTATCAGCGTGCGCACCCGTTCCGGCAGCGGCAAGGTTGCGACCAGTGCTTGCTGGGTCAGCAACCATTCGATGCCGCTGTCGTCGATCATGTAGGACAGGCGTTCCGGCGGGTATTCCGGGTCCAGCGGTACATAGGCGCCGCCGGCCTTCAGGATCGCCAACAGGCCCACCACCATTTCCAGGCTGCGGTGCAGTGCAATGCCCACCAGCACATCGGGGCCTACGCCACGCGCGATCAAGGCGTGAGCCAATCGGTTGGCCCGCGCGTTGAGCTGGGCATAGGTCAGCGACTGCCCCTCGAACACCAACGCCACGGCATGCGGGGCCCGTTCCACCTGGGCTTCGATCAAGTGGTGCACCGGCTGGTGGTTCGGGTAGTGGGCGAACGTGCGGTTCCAGTCCTCAACCATCATCCGGCGCTGCACCGCATCGAGCATCGGTAATTCGGCGATGCGCTGGGTGGGGTTGGCCACAATCGCGCGCAGCAGGTTCAGCCAGTGTTCGCCCAGGCGTGCGACGGTGGCTGGCTCAAATAAGTCAGAGGCATAGGACAGTGCGGCACTGATGCCTTCGCTGTACTCGAACGTATCCAGGGAGAGGTCGAACTGCACGCTGCCCGAATCCCAGGTCAATTGCTCCAGGCTCAACCCCGGCAGTTCAATCGCCTCGCGACGAGCATCACTGGCATGGTTGAACATGGCCTGGAACAACGGCGTATGGCTCAGGTTGCGTGCAGGTGCAAGCAGCTCCACCAGTTGCTCGAACGGCAGGTCCTGATGTGCCTGTGCTCCCAGTACCCGCTGCTTGACCTGATGAAGCAATTGGTCAAAGCGCAGGTGCCCCTCAATGTCGGCCCGAAGTACCTGGGTGTTGACGAAGAAACCCAGCATCCCTTCGGTTTCCAGGCGATTGCGGTTGGCAATCGGTACCCCGACACGAATATCCTGCTGCCCGCTGTAGCGGTGCAACAAGGTCTGGAAACCGGCCAGCAGCAGCATGAACAGTGTGGTGTTTTGCTGCTGCGCCAGGCGCTTGAGACTCTCGGCCAGGGACGGCTCGAGGGTGATCGGCAGCCGGGCCCCACGATAGCTTTGCTGAACCGGACGTGGATGGTCGGTTGGCAGTTCAAGGACCGGTTGCTCGCCGCCCAACTGTTCTGTCCAGTAGCTGAGCTGACGTTGCTGCTCACCCGCCGCCAGCCACTGACGCTGCCACTGTGCGTAATCGGCATACTGGATCGGCAGTGCCGCCAACGCCGCCGGTTGGCCTTGACTGAAGCCGCGGTATAACTGCATCAGCTCATCGATCATGACCCGCATCGACCAGGCATCCGACACGATGTGGTGCTGGGTCAGGATCAGCACGTGATCTTCAGCGCCCAGTTGCAACAGCTTGACCCGCAGCAACGGCCCACGCTGCAGATCAAAGAGTTGGCGGGTTTCAGTTTCAATCAAGCCGCGCAGGCCTGGGTCATCCAGCCCGGCAGCCGCCGATTCAAGCGCAATCGCCACCGGTGCCGGCGCGTCGACCCGTTGTACGGGACGCTCGTTCTCCAGCACAAACCGGGTACGCAAGCTCTCATGACGCGCCACCAGAGCGTCAAAACACTGTTGCAAGGCCGCCAGGTCAAGGTGTCCGCGCAAACGCAGGGCCGCGGGAATATGGTAGGCGCTGCTGGTGGGCTCCAATTGCCACAAAAACCATTGCCGTTGCTGGGCATATGACAGGGCAAGCGGCTGGTCGCGTGCAACGCGCGGGATGGCCTGTTCAGGAGTCAACGATGCCGGGGCCATCGCCTCGACAAATGCTTGCAGGGTGTTATGGGCGAACAGCAGGCGCAAAGGCACCTGGACTTGCAGTTGCTGGCGAATCCGCGAAACCATTTGGGTCGCCAGCAGCGAATGGCCGCCCAGCTCGAAAAAGTTGTCACTCAGGCCAACCCGCGGCACGTTGAGCACCTCGGCCCAGATCGCCGCCACCGCTTGCTGCACCGGCGTCTGCGCAGCCACGTAGGTTTTCTGCCATTGGCTGGCATCGGGTTTGGGCAGTTGCCTGCGGTCCAGCTTGCCATTGGGGGTCAGCGGGAACCTTGGCAACAGCACCATATGCGCCGGCACCATGTAGTCGGGCAAGTTGGCCTTGAGCCGGGCGTTCAGGCTGTCGCGCAGGCGACCCTGGCCGTCGGCATCCAGGCCCTGCCATTCGGCGGCGGGGACCACATACGCCACCAACGCCTGGCCGCCCGGGGCATCCTGGGCCAGTACCGCGGCTTCACGTACAGCGTCCTGCTCCAGCAGGCGCGCTTCGATTTCTCCGAGCTCGATGCGGAAACCGCGAATTTTCACCTGATGGTCGATCCGCCCCAGGTATTCGAGGATACCGTCCGGGCGCTGACGTGCGAGGTCGCCGGTGCGGTAAAGCCGCTCGCCGGTGCTGGAAAACGGATGGGGAACAAAACGTTCGGCGGTCAATCCCGGTCGCTGGAAGTAACCCCGCGCCAGGCCGTCCCCGCCGATCAGCAATTCGCCGGCAACACCATAGGGCACCGGCATCAGGTCTGCACCGACGATGTACAGCGATGTGTTGTCGATTGGCCCGCCCAGCCAAGGTTGCGCAGCCTGCGGACGCAGCCGGTGCAACGCCGACCAGACCGTGGTTTCCGTCGGGCCATAGAGATTCCAGACTTCACCGCCAAGGCCAAGCATGCGCACCGCCAGTTCCTGGGGCAACGCCTCGCCGCCGCACAGGCACGTGCACCCCTGGAGCACGTGGGCCTGTTCATTGTCGAGCAACATGCGCCAGGTCGAGGGAGTCGCCTGCACCACGTTGACCTGTTCGGCGTCGATCAGGGCCAGCACGGCGTACGGGTCCTGCGCCACCTCCTGGCCGGTCAGCACGATGCACGCGCCGACCATCAGGGGTACGTAGATTTCCAGGCCGAAAATATCAAACGAGAACGTGGTCAGTGACAACGCCCGATCCTGGGCGGTCATGCCCGGCACCCTGGCCATGCTTGCGACAAAGTTGGTCAGGGCGCCATGTCGCACCATCACCCCTTTCGGCTGGCCGGTGGAGCCAGACGTGTAGATGACATAAGCCAGGTGCTCCGGATCCAGCCGGGTAGGCAGATCGTCACCGGCATGGCCGTCAAGCCAATTGCCCGGTTGATCCAGCACCAGCGTAGTGACCGTGTCAGGCACCGGGATCTGGCTGAGCAGTGAATGTTGGGTCAGCAACAGGTCGATGCCACTGTCCTCAATCATGTAGGCGAGGCGATCCTGCGGGAACGCGGGATCGAGAGGCAGATAGGCGCCGCCGGCCTTGAGGATTGCCAACAACCCGATCAGCATGTGCGGGCTGCGTTCGACGGCAATGCCCACCAGCACACCCGCGCCCACCCCGTGACGTTGCAGCTCCACCGCCAACTGATTGGCCCGGGTATTGAGTTGCCCGTAGCTCAAGCGCTGGCCATTGATGACCAGCGCCTGCGCCTCCGGCGAGCGGGCCACCTGTGCCTCGAACAATCGATGAACATAACCCGCCTGCGGTGTGGCTACCGACGTGCGGACGCAATCGTCGAGCTGCGCTTGGCGCTGTTCAGCGTCAAGCAACGGCAGTTCACCGATGCTTTGTGCAGGGTTCGCGATGATTGCCTGCAGCAGGTTTTGCCAGTGCCCGGCCATCCGCGCAACCGTGTCTGCACCGAACAGATCCGTGGCATAGATCAGCGCCGCAGACAGGCCATCGGGGCGCTCCATGGTTTCCAGGGTCAAGTCGAACTGTGCACTATGGGTATCCCAGCGCAGCCCCTCGACCTTCAATTCACCGGCCGGCCCCTCGCCCGCCGGGCCTTGGGTCTGGTGGTTGAACATCACTTGAAACAGCGGGCTGTGGCTCAGGTTGCGTTGCGGCTGCAAGGCTTCCACCAGTTGCTCGAACGGCAGGTCCTGATGCGCCTGGGCATCCAGCGCAGTCTGCTTGACCTGTTGCAGCAAGGCACTGAAGGAGCCCTGGCTGTCGACCTCACTCTTGAGCACTTGGGTGTTGACGAAAAAGCCGATCAACCCCTCGGTCTCCACCCGGTTACGGTTCGCGGTCGGCACGCCAACCCGAATGTCGTTCTGCCCGCTGTAGCGATGCAGCAAGGCCTGGTAGGAGGCCAGCAGGATCATGAACAGACTGACCCCTTCGCGCTGGGCCATCTGCTTGAGGCCGCAGGCCAGCGCGGCGTCGATATCCAACTCCAGCCGGGCACCGCGATAGCTCATCACGGCCGGGCGGGCAACGTCAGTCGGGAGCTCAAGCACCGGCTGCTCGCCGCCCAGTTGCGCGGTCCAGTATTGCAACTGCCGCTCCCGCTCGCCGGCCTCCATCCAGTGCCGCTGCCAGATGGCGTAGTCGCTATATTGAATCGGCAACGCTGGCAGTTCCAGGCTCAACCCTCGACTGAACGCGGCGTAACCCTTGACCAACTCCTCGACCATTACCTGCATCGACCAGCCATCGGAAACGATGTGGTGCAAGGTGACAATCAGCACATGGTCATCCGCGCCCAGTTGCAACAGGCACGTACGCAACAAGGGCCCCTGCTGCAAGTCGAACAGCCGGCGCGTCTCGTCTTCGATCAAGTGCCGCAGTTGCGCCGCATCCGGCACCTGGGCCAGAGGCTGCACCTGCAGATTTACCGGTGCAGCCTCCTGCACTTGCTGCACCACTTGCTCGCCGTGCACCACGAAGGTGGTACGCAGGCTCTCATGGCGCGCGACCAGCGCACTGAAACTCTGTTGCAGCGCCGCAATGTCCAATGGACCGCGCAAGCGCAGGGCCGTAGGCATGTGATAAGCCGCGCTTTCCGGGTCCAGCTGCCACAAGAACCATTGACGCTCCTGGGCAAAGGACAATGACAACGTGTCGAACTCGGCACTGACAGGCGGAATCGGCAGGTTCGCCGGGGAAACGTCCTCTTCGAGCATTTTCTGCAGGTAAAGACGGCGTTTTTCCAGCGGCAGCGTTATGAAGCGCCTGGCAATACGTTGTGCGACAGCGGTGTCCATCAAACCTCCTCGAATTCATCAAGCAGCGCTTCAAGCTTGCTCAATTTTGACGTGCTCATTGACGTGCCGGTCTGCTCCAGTTGCGCGACAAACGCACCGAGGACCGGAAATTGGAATATCAATTGGGGCGTTAACTTCATGCCCAGTTCGAGCTGCAGGCGCGACACCACATTCACCACCAGCAGCGAATGCCCGCCCAGCTCGAAGAAATCATCCGCCAGACCGACCTGCTCAACGTTGAGCACGCCTTGCCAGATGGCCGCGACCTTGCATTCCAGATCGCTTTGCGGCGCCAGGTAAGCCGAATGCAGCGCGCGGGTATCCGGTGCGGGCAGTGCCTTGCGGTCGAGTTTGCCGTTGGGTGTAAGCGGCAGTTGATCGAGGAAGACCAGATGGGTGGGCACCATGAAGTCCGGCATCTGTTGTGCCAGCCGCGCCTTGAGCTGTTCACCCAAGCGCGCCTCGGCCGCCCTATCCAGGCTGCTGTCCTGGCTGACAAGCCAACCCACCAGGCTCGTGCCGGTCGCCGTTTCCCGAGCCAGCACTACCGCGTCTCGTACTTCAGGTTGAGCGTGGAGGCGGGCTTCGATTTCACCCAGCTCAATGCGCAGGCCACGGATTTTCACCTGATGGTCAATCCGGCCGATGTATTCGATTACGCCATTTTCGGCGTGGCGCACCAGGTCGCCGGTGCGATACAGGCGTGCGGCGGCCGACTCGCCAAACGGATCGGGAACGAAGCGCTCGGCGGTCAGCCCTGGACGCTGGTGATAACCACGGGCCAGGGATTCACCACCGATGTACAACTCGCCAATCGCCCCCACGGCGCAAGGCTGCAAGGCGCCGTCCAGCACATAGGTGGATACGTTGTTGATCGGACGACCGATGGCGATGATTCGCCCGTCGTCTTCGACAGTGGCCGCCACGGCATGGCTGCTGGTATCAATCGTGGCCTCCGTGGGGCCATAAAGATTGCGCAGCTCGCCATCGAAGAGGCCCAGGACCTGGCGGGAAAGGTGCGCACTCAGCGCTTCACCGCCGCACAGCAGCAGGCGCAAGGAGGCCAGGTGTTCACGGGTCGCCAGCGGCAACAGCGCCTGCAGCAACGATGGCGCCATTTGCAGCACACTGATCCCCCAACGCTCCACCTCGACCCACAAGGTGGTCAAGTCCAGGTTCAATTGCGGCGCGGCCAATACCAGTTGCGCGCCGCTCATCAGTGGCAACCAGAACTCCCACACCGAGGCGTCGAAACTGATGGCGGTCTTCTGCAGGACACGGTCACTGTGATCCAGCTTCAGGCAACCCTGCATCCATTCCATATGGTTGCTCAGGGCGCCATGGCGAATCGTCACGCCTTTGGGTTTCCCGGTGGAACCGGAGGTATAGATCACATAGGCGAGGTTCTGGCTGTCGACGGTTACCGAAGGCTCATGCTCGCCGTAGCCATCGAACCGCTCGGGCAGTGCGTCCAGCAGCAGGCAGTCCACGGCCACGTCGGCGAAGTACGGCTGTACGCTGGTTTCGGTCAACAGCAAGGCAATGCCGCTGTCCTCGACCATGTACATCAAACGATCCTGTGGATAAGCGGGGTCCAGCGGTACATAGGCACCACCGGCCTTGAGGATCGCCAGTAGCCCGACGACCATCTGCACGCAGCGCGGCATGCACAGCCCCACCAACACGTCCGGGCCTACACCCCGCTCGATCAACGCATGAGCCAGGCGATTGGCGCGCAGGTTGAGCTGGGCATAGGTCAGCGACGCTTGATCGGCCAACAGGGCCGGCGCATCAGGCGTGCGTCGAGCCTGGGACTCGAACCATTGATGAACGTGGCGTGGGTCGGTGGCCGGCACTGCCGTGGCATTCCAGTCGCGCAACAGCACGGTGCGCGTCGCCGCGCCAACCAGGTCGATATCGCCCAGGCTACGGTCGGCGGCCAGGCTCACCATCTGTGCGAGCACGTGCTCCACCTGCTCAGCCAGGCGCTGGATTGTATGTGTATGGAACGCAGCATGGGCATAAGTGAAGTGCAGGCTCAGGGTCTCATTGAGATTAACGGCCAGGGTCAACGGGAAATTAGTCTGTTCCTGATTACCCACCGTGCCGAAGCTCAGGCCTGACGGTGCCTGCGCTTGCAGGGCCTCGGCCAGCGGGTAGTTTTCGAACACCAGCAGCGTGTCGAACAGGCCTTCACCGCCCTGCCCGGCCCAGCGCTGAATCTCGAACAGCGGCGTGTGTTCATGCTCGCGCAACGCAACGTTGCGGGCCTGAAGCTGTTGCAGCAGGCTGGTGACCGATTGTTCCGGCCGGGGGCTGGCAATCACCGGCAAGGTATTGATGAACAGGCCTATCTGCTGTTCGACGCCTTTGAGTTCGCCGGGGCGTCCGGACACCGTGGCGCCGAAGGCCACCGTGTCATGCCCGGTGTAATGTTGCAGGAGCAGCAACCAGGCCGCCTGGACCACGGTATTGAGGGTGACCTTTTGCTGGCGGGCGAATTCGCCCAGGCGTTGGGTCTGCTGTTGGGACAGTGAGTGATACAGGCTGGCATGGCTGGTCTCGACAGCCGGCTGCGGCGCGGCGAAACGGTTTTCGGCGAGGCGCGTCGGCGCGTCGAGCGCGTGCAGTTGCGCACGCCAGAACGTTTCACTGGCCTTGGCATCACGCCCTTGCAGCCAGGCGATGTAGTCACGATAGCGGCCGGCCGGGCGCGGCAGCACCTGGCCATCGTAACGTTGCAACACCTCGCCCAGCAGCTGCGAGTTGCTCCAGCCGTCCATCAGAATGTGGTGATGGGTATAAATCAGGTGATAACGCTGTTCAGCGGTCTTGACCAGCACCAGCCGCAGCAGCGGCGCGAGGGCGAGGTCGAAACCCTGGTCGCGCTCGCTGGACGCCAACTCGACGAGGGCCTGCGGGGCATCCGTGCGTGTGCTCCAATCCAGCGCGGTGAAGGGTACGCGCACCTGTTTATGCACCACCTGCACCGGTTGCTCGCTGCCTTCCCAGATGAAACTGCTGCGCAAAATGTCATGGGCGTCGACCGCCGCCTGCCAGGCAGCCTCGAAACGCTGTGGGTCGAGACCGTCGATGTTCAGGCACATCTGATTGATGTACTGACCGCTGCCGTGTTCGTACAAGCTGTGGAACAGCATGCCCTGCTGCATCGGCGCCAACGGGTAGATGTCATCCACCGAACGGGCGGCGAGGCCCAGGTTATCGAGCTGCGGTTGGGTAAAGCTGGCCAGCGGGAAGTCGGAAGGCGTCATGCCATGGTTTGCAGGATCGCAGCAATGACCGATCAACAGAGCCAGCTCCACGGCATAATCGTCGGCCAGTTGCTGGATGGTGGTTTGCTCGAACTGTTGGTGACTGAACGTCCAGCCCAGGCTCAGTGCGCCATCAAATACCCGCCCGTTGAGGCTCAGCCAATTGCCCAGGGGCGCCATCGCGCTTTGCTCTTCACCGGCGCTTTCGCTGGCCGGGCTGAACAACGCGCCCTGTTCCTTATCGAAGCTGGCGTCGAACTGCCCCAGGTAGTTGAAGGTAATGCGCGGCACCGGCAGCGCTTGCAAGGCTGACCGGCTGGCCTCGTCACCGAGGAAGCGCAGCGCGCCGAAACCCACCCCCTTGTCCGGGATCAATCGCAACCCTTGCTTGATCGACTTGATCGAGTCCCCGAGTGCCGCCGCCGGCGACAACTGGACCGGGAACATACTGGTGAACCACCCCACGGTGCGCGTCAGGTCGATGTTGGCAAACAACTCTTCGCGACCATGGCCTTCAAGCTGGATCAAGGTACTTGCATGCCCGGTCCAACGGCAGACCACCCGCGCCAGGGCGGTCAGCAACAGGTCGTTGACCTGAGTGCGATAGGCGGCTGGCGCTTCCTGCAGCAGTTGCCGCGTCAGGTGTTTGTCCAGGCGCGTATGAACAGTGACGGCCTGGCCGTTCTGTGGGCTCGCCTCGGGGTTGAGGCACGGCAGGTCAGCCGGCGCACCTTGCAGTTGCGCCTGCCAGTAGGCCAACTGCTGCTGCAATTGCGCGCTGCGTGCATGCGCCTGCAACTGTTCGGCAAACGCCTTGACCGAGCTGGTCTTGGCCGGCAATTGCAAGGCTTGCCCGGCGAGCAATTGGTTGTAGGCCGTTTGCAGGTCGTCGAACAGAATCCGCCACGACACACCGTCCACCGCCAGGTGATGGATCACCAGCAACAGCCGCTGGGTGCCATCGTCCAGGGTCGCCAACACGGCGCGCAGCAAGGGTCCGGTTTGCAGGTTCAGGCTGCGCTGGGCTTGATTGGCCAGCACTTCCAGCGCGCCAGCATCGGCCACCGGGCGCACCCATAACAGATCATTGCGCATCGATGCGTCGCGATGGCTGGCACTCCAGCCTTCGGCGCTTTCGTTGAACATCACCCGCAACGCATCGTGATGCAGCACCAGCGCCTGCAATGCTTGCTCCACCAGCGCCGCTTGCAGCGCACGGGCCGGTTGCAGCAGCACCGACTGGTTGTAGTGATGACGCTGCGGGATGGCGTCGGCAAAGTAAGCCTGTTGAATCGGCAGCAGCAACGCCGGGCCCTGCACCGCAGCCTGATCGATTACCTGCAGCTGGTCACCGGTCTGCGCGACAGTCGCCAATGCCTGCACCGTCTGGTGCTGGAACAGGTCTTTTGGACTAAAGCGGATGCCGGACTGCCGGGCGCGGCTGACCACTTGAATCGAGATAATCGAGTCGCCACCCAGTTCGAAGAAGTTGTCGGTGAGACCAACCCGCTCCAGTTTCAGTACGTCTTGCCAGACGGTTGCGATTTGCTGTTCCAGCGCGCTTTGCGGCGCCACGTACTCGTGCTGTACCTGGCCTGCGTTCGGCTGCGGCAGGGCCTTGCGGTCGAGCTTGCCGTTGGCGGTCAGTGGCCATTCATTCAGGAACAGCAGGTGCGTCGGTACCATGTAGTCCGGCAGGTCCGCTTTCAACTGCGCCTTGAGGGCGCCTGCATCCTCGGCACCTTGCGCCGGGATCACGTAAGCCACCAATTGCTGGCCGTTCAGCCCTTCCTGGGCCAAGACCACGGCTTCGCGCACCGCCGCCAGGGCGTTCAGGCGCGCTTCAATTTCACCCAGTTCGATACGGAAGCCACGGATTTTCACCTGATGGTCAATCCGGCCGATGTACTCGATCACCCCGTCGCTGCGGTATTGCGCCAGGTCACCGGTGCGGTACAACCGCGCACCGCTTTCGCCGAACGGGTCGGGAATAAAACGCAGTGCCGTCAGGTCGCCACGCTTCAGGTAGCCCCGGGCCAGGCCGGCGCGGCCAACATACAGTTCACCGATGCAGCCTTTGGCCACCGGGTTCAGTTCACCGTCGAGCAGGTACCACGACAGGTCGGCTATCGGTTCGCCAATCGGACTGCTGGCGTCCAGCTCGAGATCAGCCACCGACAGCGGACGGTAGGTGACGTGCACCGTGGTTTCGGTGATGCCGTACATGTTGATCAGCTGTGGCGCGCTGTCGCCAAACCGTTCGAACCATGGGCGCAGGCTCTTGACGTCCAGCGCCTCGCCGCCGAATACCACGTAGCGCAGGGCATTGGCCCGGGAGTCGGTACAAGCCACGTGCATCAACTGCTTGAACGCCGACGGCGTCTGGTTGAGCACCGTGACGCCCGCGTCGCACAACAGGTCGAGGAATTCCTGGGGCGAGCGGCTGACGTCGTACGGCACGATCAGCAACTCGCCACCGTGCAGCAGTGCGCCGAAAATTTCCCAGACCGAGAAGTCGAAAGCATAGGAATGAAACAGGCTCCAGACGTCCTGCGGGCCGAAACCGAACCACGGTTCAGTGGCCGCGAACAGACGCAGGATGTTGTGGTGCGCAAGCAAGGTGCCTTTGGGGTTGCCGGTGGAACCGGAGGTGTAGATCACGTAGGCGAGGTTCGAAGGATCCACGACGACTTGCGGGTCGCTGTCGGCAAAGGCGCTGACGTCGGTATCCAGCAGCAGGGTTTTCACGCCGTCAGGCACCGGTAATTGACCGGTCAGCGACGCCTGGGCCAGCAGCAGCTGGATGCCGCTGTCTTGCATCATGTAGGCCAGGCGGTCCTGCGGGTAGGTTGGGTCGAGCGGCACATAAGCGCCGCCGGCCTTGAGGATCGCCAGCAGGCCGACGATCATCTCGATACCCCGCTCCGCGGCCAGGCCCACCAGCACGTCCGGCCCCACGCCGTGAGCGATCAACTGATGCGCACGGCGGTTGGCCTGGGCATTCAGTTCGGCGTAGGTCAGGGTCTGGCCGTTGCAACGCAGGGCCACGGCGTCAGGCCGTTGACGGGCCTGCTCGGCGATCAGTTGATGGGCGCAGGTGTCGCTTGGGAAGCTGCGCGGGCCGGGGTTCCACTGGGCGATGTTGTGCTGTTGCTCGGTCGCGTCCAGCAGCGGCAATTCCCCGATGCGCCGTTGCGGATCGGCGACGATACCTTGCAGCAGGTTCAGCCAGTGAGCGGCCATACGCTGTGCAGTGCTTGCGTCGAACAGGTCGGTGGCGTAAGTGAGGGTTGCATTGAGCTCGCCGTCGGCGTCCAGGGTGTCGAGGGTCAAGTCGAACTGGGCGGTACGGCTTTCCCACTCCTGGGCCTTGATCACCAGCCCCGGCAGTTGCGGGATGGCTTGGCGGCCGGCGCTCTGGTGGTTGTACAACACCTGGAACAACGGGCTATGGCTCAGGTTGCGCTCAGGGCGCAAGGCTTCGACCAATTGCTCGAACGGTAGGTCCTGATGCGCCTCGGCGCCCAGTGCCGCCGTCTTGACCTGTTGCAGCAGTTCGCTGAACCGCTGCTGCGGATCGACTTCAGCCTTGAGCACCTGGGTATTGACGAAGAACCCGATCAGGCCTTCGGTCTCGACCCGGTTGCGGTTGGCAATCGGTACGCCCACGCGGATGTCCGACTGGCCGCTGTAACGGTGCAGCAGGCCCTGGAACGAAGCCAGCAACAGCATGAACAGGCTGCAACCTTCACCCAGCGCCAGTTGCCGCAGCTGTTGGCCCAATGCCTGCGGTAACTGGACGGCCAGACGGGCGCCGGCAAAGCTCTGGCGTGCCGGTCGCGGACGGTCCGCAGGCAGCTCCAGCAATGGCTGTTCAGCGCCGAGGACGTTGGTCCAGTAAGCCAGCTGCCGCTCACGCTCACCGGCGTCCATCCATTGGCGTTGCCACACCGCGTAATCGGCATACTGGATCGGTAACTCCACCGGTTCAACCGATCCACCCTGGCTATAGGCGGCATAACGCTCAATCAGTTCCTGCACCAGCACCTGCATCGACCAGCCATCGGAGACGATGTGATGCTGGGTCAGCACCAGCACCTGTTCATCGGCGGCCACCTGCAGCAGCCCGACCCGCAGCAGCGGACCGTTCTGCAGGTCGAACGGCCGGCTGATCTGATCGCGAACAAACGCCTGGATCTGCTCGGCCTGGTTGGCCGAGGTCAGGTCGAGAAACTGCGGCGTCAGCAGCGGACCGGACTCGGCATGGATAACCTGGAACGCACGCTCGTCCTTCTGGACAAAGGTCGTGCGCAAACTCTCGTGACGCTGCACCAGTGCGCTTAAGCTGCGTTGCAACGCCTTCAAATCCAGGTGGCCATGAATCCGTAGCGCCGCAGGGATGTGGTACGCCGCACTGGAGGGTTCCATTTGCCAAAGGAACCACTGGCGTTGCTGGGCGTAGGACAAGGGCAACGGTTGATCACGCGGCACCCTTGGAATGCGCGCAGGCATCGCCGCCTGGATTGGCTCAAGCGCAGCCACGCAAGCCTTGAGGCTGGCATTTTCGAACAGCTTGCGCAGTTGCAGGTTCATGCCGAGGTGTTGGCGGATGCGCGACACCATCTGTGTAGCCAGCAATGAATGGCCACCCAGTTCGAAGAAGTTGTCGGTGAGACCAACCCGCTCCAGTTTCAGCACGTCTTGCCAGACGGTTGCGATTTGCTGTTCCAGCGCGCTTTGCGGCGCCACGTATTCGTGCTGTACCTGGCTTGCGTCCGGCTGCGGCAGGGCCTTGCGGTCGAGCTTGCCGTTGGCGGTCAGTGGCCATTCATTCAGGAACAGCAGGTGCGTCGGTACCATGTAGTCCGGCAGGTCCGCTTTCAACTGCGCCTTGAGGGCGCCTGCATCCTCGGCGCCTTGCGCCGGGATCACGTAAGCCACCAATTGCTGGCCGTTCAGCCCTTCCTGGGCCAACACCACGGCTTCGCGCACCGCCGCCAGGGCGTTCAGGCGCGCTTCAATTTCACCCAGTTCGATACGGAAGCCACGGATTTTCACCTGATGGTCAATCCGACCGATGTACTCGATCACCCCGTCGCTGCGGTATTGCGCCAGGTCACCGGTGCGGTACAACCGCGCACCGCTTTCGCCGAACGGGTCGGGAATAAAACGCAGTGCCGTCAGGTCGCCACGCTTCAGGTAGCCCCGGGCCAGGCCGGCGCGGCCAACATACAGCTCACCGATGCAGCCTTTGGCCACCGGGTTCAGTTCACCGTCGAGCAGGTACCACGACAGGTCGGCTATCGGTTCGCCAATCGGGCTGCTGGCGTCCAGCTCGAGATCAGCCACCGACAACGGACGGTAGGTGACGTGCACCGTGGTTTCGGTGATGCCGTACATGTTGATCAGCTGTGGCGCGCTGTCGCCAAACCGTTCGAACCATGGGCGCAGGCTCTTGACGTCCAGCGCCTCGCCGCCGAATACCACGTAGCGCAGGGCATTGGCCCGTGAGTCGGCACAAGCCACGTGCATCAACTGTTTGAACGCCGACGGCGTCTGGTTGAGCACCGTGACGCCCGCGTCGCACAACAGGTCGAGGAATTCCTGGAGCGAGCGGCTGACGTCGTACGGCACGATCAGCAGCTCGCCACCGTGCAGCAGTGCGCCGAAAATTTCCCAGACCGAGAAGTCGAAAGCATAGGAATGAAACAGGCTCCAGACGTCCTGCGGGCCGAAACCGAACCACGGTTCAGTGGCCGCGAACAGACGCAGGATGTTGTGGTGCGCAAGCAAGGTGCCTTTGGGGTTGCCGGTGGAACCGGAGGTGTAGATCACGTAGGCGAGGTTCGAAGGATCCATGACGACTTGCGGGTCGTTGTTGGCAAAGGCGCTGACGTCGGTATCCAGCAGCAGGGTTTTCACGCCGTCAGGCACCGGCAATTGACCGGCCAGCGACGCCTGGGCCAGCAGCAGCTGGATGCCGCTGTCTTGCATCATGTAGGCCAGGCGGTCCTGCGGGTAGGTTGGGTCGAGCGGCACATAGGCGCCGCCGGCCTTGAGGATCGCCAGCAGCCCGACGATCATCTCGATACCCCGCTCCGCGGCCAGGCCCACCAGCACGTCCGGCCCCACGCCGTGAGCGATCAACTGATGCGCACGGCGGTTGGCCTGGGCATTCAGTTCGGCGTAGGTCAGGGTCTGGCCGTTGCAACGCAGGGCCACGGCGTCAGGCCGTTGACGGGCCTGCTCGGCGATCAGTTGATGGGCGCAGGTGTCGCTTGGGAAGCTGCGCGGGCCGGGGTTCCACTGGGCGATGTTGTGCTGTTGCTCGGTCGCGTCCAGCAGCGGCAATTCCCCGATGCGCCGTTGCGGATCGGCGACGATGCCTTGCAGCAAGTTCAGCCAGTGAGCGGCCAGGCGTTCGATGGTGCCAGTGTCGAATAAATCAGTGGCATAGGTGAATGTGGCGGCCAATGCGCCCTGGGTCTCGTGCGTGCCAAGGGTCAGATCGAATTGCGCCGTGTGCGAGCTCCAATCCAGGCTCTCGACATGCAAGCCTGGCAGTTGCAACGCTTGGGCGGCATCGCCGCTCTGGTGATTGAACATCACCTGGAACAACGGACTGTGACTCATGTGTCGGTCCGGTGCGAGGGCTTGCACCAATTGCTCGAACGGCAAATCCTGGTGAGCCTGGGCGCCCAGCGAAGCCTGCTTGACCTGCGCCAGCAATTGATCGAAAGGCATTGCCCCCTGAATCCGCGCATCCAGCACCTGGGTATTGACGAAGAAACCAATCAGGCCTTCGGTTTCAAGACGGTTGCGGTTGGCCACCGGCACGCCCACGCGGATGTCCGACTGGCCGCTGTAACGGTGCAGCAATACCTGGAATGAGGCGAGCAACAGCATGAACAAGGTGCAGCCTTCGCGCTGGGCCACGCGCTTGAGGCGTTCGGTCAGCCCGGCATCGATGGCGAGGTCCAGCCGCGCACCGCGGTAACTCTGCACCGCCGGACGGGCGCGGTCAGCAGGCAAAGGCAGCACTTCACCGCCATCACCCAGGCGTTCGGTCCAGTAACCCAATTGCCGCGCAAGCTCGCCGGCTTCCATCCATTTGCGCTGCCAGATCGCATAGTCGGCGTATTGAATCGGCAGCGCCTGCAGGTCCGGCGCCTGGCCGGTGCTGTGGGCAGCATAGAGTTTGACCAGGTCGTGAACCATGATCTGCGCCGATGCGCCGTCACAAATGATGTGGTGCTGGGTGAGCACCAGCACGTGGTCGTCCGGTGCCAGTTGCAACAGCTTGACCCGCAACAGCGGGCCCTGCTGCAAGTCGAACAGCGCAGTGATTTCAGTGTCAATCAACGCCTTGAGCGCTGCGGCGTCCGGCACCGCTTCCAGCACCACCGTCGTGACCGGCAGGCTCAGGCATGCGTGCGCAACCTGCAGCGGCCCTTCCGGCCCGTCGACAAACACCGTACGCAGCACCTCATGGCGCTCCAGCAATGCATCGAAGCTGCGCTGCAACGCCGGCACGTCCAGTGCACCGCGCAACCGCAGCGCCGTCGGCACATGGTAGGCCGCGCTGTGAGGGTCCAATTGCCAGAGGAACCACTGGCGCTCCTGGGCGTAGGACAGGCCGATATGCTCGAACTCGTCACGCATCGCCGGAATCGGCAACGCGGCAAAACTCATGTTTTTGCTGTGCAGCTTTTGCAGGAACGCTTGCCGTTGGGCGAGCGGCAAACGGATGAATCGCTGAACCAGAGACAGGTTATCGAGCTGAGTCATTTTCAAAGGGTCTCCAGGTCTGCCAGGAAGTCATGCATCTCACTCAAGTCTTCGCTGGAGTGAGGTGTCAGGTGCACCGCCAGTTGCGCGGCGTACTCCGACAGCGATGGGGTTCGAAATAAAAGGTCCAGGGGCACGGCTGCGCCTTGCTCCATTTGCAGGCGGGCTGTCGCTTGGGTCGCCAGCAAGGAATGCCCGCCCAATTCAAAGAAGTTGTCGTCGCGCCCTACCCGCGCAAGCTTGAGCACCTCTTGCCAGATCTGTGCGACGCTCTGCTCAAGCGCCCCTTGCGGCGCCACATAGGCCCGCAGCAACTGATTGGCGTCGGGCAGCGGCAAGGCTTTGCGGTCCAGCTTGCCGTTGGGCGTCAGCGGGAAGCGCTCAAGCAGCATCCAGTGCGCCGGAATCATGTAGTCCGGCAGGTCGCAGGCGAGCCGCGCCTTCAGCTCGTCGCGCAGCGCCACCAACGACTGCGCCTCGGCCGCCTCAGTACCGGCCGCAATCAGGTAGGCCACCAACTGCGTGCCACCCGGTCCTTGCTGAGGCACCACCACCGCCTCGCGGATCGCGTCCTGCGCCAACAGGCACGCTTCGATCTCTCCCAACTCGATGCGAAAGCCACGAATTTTCACCTGGTGGTCTGCCCGGCCGATGTACTCGATCACACCGTCGATGCGATGTCGCGCAAGATCACCGGTGCGGTACAGCCGTGTGCCATTGCCAAATGGATCCGGCAGGAAGCGTTCGGCGGTGAGCGCCGGCCGCTCGTGGTACCCGCGCGCCAGGCCATCACCGCCAATCAGCAATTCACCGATCAACCCGACAGGGTTCGGCGCGAAGTGCTCGCCGACGATGTACAGCGAGGTGTTGGCAATCGGCCGGCCGAGGTAAGGCAAGCGCTTGTCTGTGGTCAGTGGATAAGCCGCCGACCAGATCGTGGTTTCCGTGGGCCCATAGAGGTTCCAGACCGGGCCTGCGACCGCCAGCAAGCGCTCGGCCAGGTCCTCGGCCAATGCCTCGCCGCCACACAGGCATGTGCGTCCGGCAAGACGCTCGGCCATGGGATGCTCAAGCAACATGCGCCACGTCGACGGCGTGGCCTGCACGATACTGACCCGCTGCTGTTCGATAATCCCCAGCAATGCTTCAGGGTCGTGGGCGCTCTGTTTGTCCACCAGCACCACGGCCGCACCGCTGAACAGCGCGCCGTACAGTTCCAGGCCGAAAATATCGAACGAGAAGGTGGTCAGCGACAGCAGGCGGTCACTTGCCTCGATGCCTGGTTCGCGGGCCATGCTGGCAACGAAATTCACCAGGGCACCATGGCGTACCATCACACCCTTGGGCTTGCCGGTAGAGCCCGAGGTATAAATGGCGTAGCACAGGTTATCGCCGTCCACCGACACCTGCGGATTGGCCGCCTGTTCAGGGCTGACCGATTCATCCATTGCACTCGCCAAGACGGTGTGCACCCCTGCCGGAATCGGCAACTGGCGCAGCAACGATGCCTGGGTCAGAAGCAACTGCAACCCACTGTCTTCAATCATGTGGGCCAGGCGATCCACCGGATAGTGCGGATCGAGCGGCACGTAGGCGCCACCGGCCTTGAGGATCGCCAGCAGCCCGACGATCATGTCCACCCCACGCTCAAGGGCGATACCCACCGGTTGGTCAGCGCCGACACCGAGTTCAATCAAACGATGCGCCAGGCGATTGGCCTGGGTATTGAGTTGAGCGTAGGTCAGCGCCTGATCAGCAAACAGCAGCGCCGTGGCATCCGGCGTCTGCCGTGCCCGCGCCTCAAACAGACGATGAATGCAGTGCTCGCCCGGGTAGACGCTTGCGGTGGCGTTCCAGTCCTGCAATTGCTGGCGGGTTTCACTCGGGTCCAACAGCGTGAGGTCACCCAGTGGGCGTGCGGCATCGCTGCTCATTTGCAGCAGAAGACGCTTGAGGTGCACGCCGATCTGCTCCACCGACACAGGTGTGAAGCTCGCACATTGATAGCTGAACTGCACGGTCAGCTCGGCGCCCAGGCCCACCAGCAGGGTCAGCGGGTAGTTGGTTTGCTCCAGATTGCCCACGGCACCAAAGCGCAGACCCTGAGGCGAACCTTTCTCCAGGGCTTCTGAAATCGGATAGTTCTCAAACACCAGGATGTTGTCGAACAGCGCTTCACCACCCTGCCCCGCCCAGCGCTGGATATCGAACAACGCGGTGTGCTCGAAGTCCCGCAACGCCAGGTTCTGCGCCTGGACGCTGTGCAGCCAATTCCCCAGGCTCTGCTCGGAGCGCGGGCTGGCAATGACCGGCAAGGTGTTGATGAACAGGCCAATCTGTTGCTCGACGCCTGCCAGGTCCGCCGGGCGCCCCGACACGGTTGCGCCGAAGGCGACGCAGGACTTTGCGCTGTAACGCTGTAACAGCAATAGCCACGCAGCCTGGACCACAGTGTTGACGGTGACTTTCGCCTCTCGGGCAAAGTCGCCCAGACGGCGCGTTTGCTGCTCATCGAGGTGCAGGTGGTGGTGAGCGTAAAGGTGGGTGGCGATGGCCTGCGCCGGACGGGCAAACATCTGCGCCAGGCGAATCGGTTCATCCAGGGCGTGCAACTGCTCCTTCCAGAACGCTTCGCCGAGCGATGCGTCCTGCCGCTTCAGCCACGCGATGTAATCACGATACCGGCCAACGGGCCGTGCCACGGTTTCTGCGCTGTAGTGCTGTAACACTTCGCCGAGCAACTGCGCGCTGCTCCAGCCATCCATCAGGATGTGATGGTTGGTGTAGATCAGGTGATGACGATCAGTTGCCGTGCGTACCAGTACCAGGCGCATCAAGGGCGCGCAGTTCAGGTCCAGGCCTTGGGCGCGCTCTTCATCGGCAAGGGTTTGCAGTGCCGCATCCCGATCGGCGTGACCGCTCCAGTCGAGCACACGGAACGGCACCTGCACTTGACGCTGTACCACCTGCATCGGTTGTTCAAGATTGCCTTGCCAGATGAACCCGGTACGCAGGATGTCATGGGCATCCACCACGGCTTGCCAGGCCGCGCGGAAGCGTTGCGGATCGACGCCATCGATATCCAGGCGCATCTGGTTGATGTAATCGCCATTCCCCTGTTCGAGCAAGGTGTGGAACAGCATGCCCTGCTGCATCGGTGACAACGGGTAGATGTCGTCGATGCCTTGAGGTTCGAGCACCAGCGCATCGAGTTGGGCCTGAGACAGTTGCGCCAACGGGAAATCCGACGGCGTCACTCCCCGGTTGGCGTTGTCACAGCAATGGCCGATCAGCGCCGTCAGTTCTTGCACATAGTCGTCGGCCAGGCGCTGGATGGTCGCGGCATCGAACATCGCGCCGCTGTAGGTCCAGCTCAGGTCCAGTTCACCACCGAAGACTTTGCTGTTGAGCGCCAGCGGGTTGCCGAGCGGCCCCTGCAGGTTGACTTCTTCACCGCCGGATTCGCCGGTCGGCACAAACAGGGCGTCGTCGGCGGTATCGAAGCTGGCGTCGAACTGACCGAGATAGTTGAAGGTCAGGCACGGTAGCGGCAAGGCTTGCAAAGACTCCCGTGTCTGTTCATCGCCCAGGTACGCCAGTGCGCCGAAGCCGATGCCCCTATGCGGAATTGCCCGCAGCTGCTCCTTGATCTGCTTGAGCGACCCAGCGAGATCCGCAACCGGCGACAGCCGCGCCGGGAACACGCTGGTGAACCAGCCCACGGTACGGGTCAGGTCGATGTGCTCGAACACGTCTTCGCGACCGTGCCCCTCAAGCAACACCAACGCATTGTCGTCACCGGTCCAGCGCGTTATCACCCGCGCCAGCGCGGTCAGCAATACGTCGTTGACCTGGGTGCGATAGGCCGCCGGCGCATCCTGCAACAGCTGGCGGGTCAGGGCCCGGTCCAGCTTGCTACGAAAGGTCAGGGCCTGATCATGTTGCTGCCCGCCGTTCGGACGGTCATACGGCAAGGTTGGCGAAGCGCCCTGCAACTGTTGTTGCCAGAAACCCAGCTCGGCCTGCAGCGCAGGGGTTGTGGCGTAGCCCTGCAATGCCGCCGCCCAGGCCTTGACCGCACTGGTCCTGGCCGGCAACTGCACACCTGCGCCTGAAAGGATTTGCCGGTAGGCGTTCTGCAGATCCTCGAACAGAATCCGCCACGACACGCCATCGACCACCAGGTGATGGATAATCAGCAACAGCCGTTGAGTGCCGTCCGCCAGGTTCGCCAGCACCGCGCGTATCAGCGAGCCACCGTTCAATTGCAGGCTGCGCTGGGCCTCGTCACCCAGTGCCTCAAGGGCTGCGAGGTCCGCGACCTCCACTGGCCATAGAAGCGTTTGATCCGTGTGCGCCGCGACGTCACGGTAGTGTGCCGACCAGCCGTCAGCCCGTTCGACGAAATCCAGGCGCAAGCTGTCGTGATGCGCCACCAAAGCCTCCAGCGCCTGCTCCAGTGCGTGTGCATCCAGTGCCTGCGCCGGCTTGAGCATCACCGACTGGTTCCAGTGGTGACGATCGGGAATTTCCTGAGCGAAGAATTGTTGATGAATCGGCAACAGCACCGTGGTGCCGGTTGCCGGTCGCTGATCGATCGACGGCAGCGTCTCACCGGCCTGTGCGACCACGGCCAGCGCCTGGATGCTCTGGTGCTGGAACAGGTCTTTGGGGCTGAAGCGAATCCCCGCCTGCCGCGCACGGCTGACCACCTGGATCGAAATGATCGAATCGCCACCCAGTTCGAAGAAGTTGTCGCTGATACCCACCTGCCCAAGCTTGAGCACGTCTTGCCAGATCGTCGCCAGTTGCTGCTCCAGCGCGTTGCGCGGAGCGACGTAGGCTTGTTGCAGTTGACTGACATCCGGTTTGGGCAGGTTCTTGCGATCCAGCTTGCCGTTCGGTGTCAGCGGCATGCGTTCCAGAGACAAGACATACGCCGGCACCATATGCGCCGGCAATGAAGCCTGGAGCTGCGCACGCAGGTCTTCGCTGAAACCGGCACGGGCTGAATCGCCGACCACGTAAGCCACCAGGCGCTTGCCGCTGCCGGCGCTGCCTTCCTGGGCCACGACCACCGCTTCGCGCACACCCTGGAGGGCTTGCAGCGCCGCTTCGACCTCACCCAGCTCGATGCGGAAACCGCGGATCTTCACCTGATTGTCGATACGATCCAGATAGTCGAACGTGCCGTCGGCGCGCTGGCGCACCAGGTCGCCTGTGCGGTAAAGCAGGCCGCCAGCGGCGCTGAACGGGTCAGCGACAAAACGCTCGGCGGTCAGCCCCGGTCGGTTGAGGTACCCACGGGCCAGGCCGGTGCCCCCCAGATACAGCTCACCGGCCATGCCTTGGGGCAACAGGTTCAGGTCGGTGTCGAGCACATAGGCGCTGCGGTCACCGATGCGGCTGCCGATCGGCGCGTAGGCAGCACCGCACGGCACCTCGCGACCGGCCTTCCAGATCAGCGGGGTGACCACGGTTTCGGTCGGGCCGTAGCCGTTGATGATGTAGTCCGGATCGAGCGCACGCTTGACCCGCTCGAAACTGGCGTTCGGCACCGCGTCACCGCCAAAGCAATAGATGCGCACCTTCGGTGGATTGCCGACGCGCTCGGCATGTTCGGCCAGTTGTTGCAGGTACACCGGCGGGAACGCGACCACGGTCACGCCGTGTTCGATCATGGCGTTGTAGGTCTGCTCCGGCGTCCACAGCGTGTCGTCGCGAATCAGCAGCGAAGCCCCGTGAGTCAGGCTGGTCAGCCAGCGCTCGTGGGCACCGTCGAAGGCGAACGACATGAAGTGGAACTCGCAGTCGCTGTCGCGCATTTCATAGCGCTGGCCGATGGCCTGGCAATGCATGGCCAATGGACCGTGGGCAACGCTGACGCCTTTCGGATTGCCAGTGGAGCCGGAGGTGTAGATCACATACGCAAGGTTGTGCGGGTCGAGCTGCACCGAGGGTGCCTTGATCGACTGCTCACGCAGATCAAGACGGTCCAGCTCCAGCAAGGGTACCGATTCGGCAACAGGCAGCTGCGCCGACACCGACGAATCGCTGATCAGCAGCGCCAGCCCCGAATCCTCGATCAGGTAGGCCAGGCGCTCGCGCGGGTAGAGGGTGTCCAGCGGCACATAAGCGCCGCCGGCCTTGAGCACCGCCAGCAACGCCACAATTACCGACTCGCTGCGCGGCAACGCCACACCCACACGGGTTTCAGCGCCAACGCCGCGGGCGATCAGCGCGTGGGCCAGTTGGTTGGCGCGCTGGTCGATTTCACCGTAGCTGAACTGCCGATCGTTGAAAATCACCGCTGTGCGTTGCGGGCGCTCGGCCGCCAGGGTGGCAATGCGCTGATGCACGCCGATGTCCACCGGGTACGGCTGTGGATGGTTCTGCGCTTGCTGGCGGGCCTGTTCGTCGCGGCTTGCCAGGGCGATTTCACCCAGGTTGCGTTCTGCCGACTCGGCAAACTGCTCAAGCAGTTGCAGCAAATGCGCACTGATGCCTTCGACCACCTCGCTCGCGAATTGGCCGCGGTCGAAGCTGTAATGCAACGCCAGCTGCCGGCCGAGGGTCACCGCCACGCTCAACGCGTAGTGCGTCTGTTCCAGGTTGCCCACATCGCCGAACACCAGCCCCTGCCCGGCCTGGCTCAGCGCCTGGGCTACCGGATAGTTTTCGAACACCAGGATATTGTCGAACAGCGCTTCACCGCCCTGCCCGGCCCAACGTTGGATGTCCGCCAGCGGCGTGTGTTCGAAGTCACGCAGGCTGAGATTCTGCGCCTGCACCGTTTGCAACCATTGGCCGACGCTTTGATCGGGACGCGGTGCGCCGATCACCGGGAGGGTGTTGATGAACAGGCCGACCTGTTGCTCGATGCCCGGCAAGTCCGCCGGACGACCGGCCACGGTCGCACCGAACGCGACTGCTTCGTGTCCGGTATAGCGTTGCAGCAACAGCAGCCACGCGGCTTGCACGAGGGTGTTGACGGTGATTTTCTGCTGGCGGGCAAACGCTTCCAGCGCCTGGGTGCGTTGCTCGTCCAGCGTCAGGTAATGGTCGCCGTGACCGCTCTGGCGCGCGCCTGCGGTGGCCGCGCGGGCCAGCCGGGTCGGCGCTTGCAGCGCGGCCAGTTGTTCGCTCCAGAAGTCCTGGCTCAACTGGGCGTCCTGACGTTGCAGCCAGGCGATGTAGTCGCGATAACGGCCGCCGGCATTCGCCGGTGTGCGGCCGCTATAGCGCTGCAATACTTCGCCGAGCAACTGCGAGTTGCTCCAGCCGTCCATCAGGATGTGGTGATGGGTGTAAATCAGGTGCCATTGGTCACTGCCGGTCTGCACCAGTACCAGGCGCAGCAGGGGTGCACAGGCCAGGTCAAACCCTTGCGCTCGTTCGGCATCGGCCAGCGCCGCGAGGGCCGCCGGCTGATCGTCGCGGGCCCGCCAATCCAGGGTGGCGAACGGCAGTTGCACCTGCTTGTGCACGATCTGCAGCGGTTGCGCCAGCTCGCCCTGCCAGACGAAACCGCTGCGCAGGATGTCTTGCGCATCGACGGTGGCCTGCCAAGCGGCGCGGAAACGCTCGGGATCCAGGCCCTGCACGTCGACGCGCAACTGGTTGATGTACTCACCCGCCGCCTGTTCGTACAGGGTATGGAACAGCAACCCTTGCTGCATGGGCGACAGCGGATAGAGATCGTCGAGCTGGCCGGCCGGCACCGGCAGCGCATCCAGTTGCGCCTGGGTCACCCGCGCCAGCGGGAAGTCCGATGGCGTGGCTTGCGCGGCCGGCAAGGTGCAGCAGTGTTCGATCAGTGCATGCAGCTCGCTGGCATAGCGGTCCACCAGTTGCTGCACGGTCGCGCTGTCGAACATCTCGCGGCTGAAGCCCCAGCTCATCGACAGTTCGCCGCCATAGACCTGGCCTTCAACCGTCAGCCAGTTGGCCAATGGTGCCGCCAGGTCCTGTGCCACACCGCTGGTTTCGGCAGACGGCACAAACAAGGCCGCGTCGTCGAACTGACGGTCGAACTGGCCCAGGTAGTTGAAGGTGATCCGCGGTGGCGCCAGTGCCGCCAGCTCGGCGCGTATTGCCGGGGCCGCCAGATGACGCAGCACGCCATAGCCCAGGCCTTTGTCCGGCACCGCGCGCAGTTGCTCCTTGATCGACTTGATCGAACCGTCGAGGTCATCGCTGGCGGTGAGGTTGACCGCGAACAGGCTGGTGAACCAACCCACGGTGCGACTCAGGTCGATGTCATCGAACAGGTCTTCGCGGCCATGGCCTTCAAGCTCGATCAGCGTGCCTGCCTGACCGCTCCAGCGACTGATGGTGCGGGCCAACGCGGTGAGCAGCAGGTCATTGACCTGCGTGCGGTACGCGGCGGGCGCCTGTTGCAGCAACTGACGGGTCCGTGCGGCGTCGAGTCGCCACTCGATTTTTTCACCCTGCGCATTTTGCAGGCTGGCGTCAGGTCGGTCGCACGGCAGATCCTTCGCATCCTGATGCTGGGTTTTCCAGTACATCAGTTGTTCATCGAAGCGCTGCACTTGCTGTTCGAGCCGCGCAGTCCAACCCTGGAATGCACTGGTTTTCGGCGGCAGCTCAATGCCGCCGCCTGCCGCCAATTGTTCGTAAGCCTGCTGCAGATCTTCCAGTAATACGCGCCAGGACACACCGTCGACCACCAGGTGGTGAACGATCAGCGCCAGGCGCTGGCTGCCATCGGCCAGCGTGACCAGCAAGGCTCGCAACAGCGGGCCGTTTTGCAGGTCAAGGCTGCGCTGCGCCTCGTTGCACAAGGTATTCAGGTGTTCCGCCGACTCGGCATCGCGTAGCCACAGATCAGCGCTGGCCACTGGAGCATCGTGGTTTTGCTGCCAGCCCTCGGTGCTTTCGGTAAAACGCAGGCGCAAGGCATCGTGGTGATTGATGATGTGCGTCAGCGCTGTATCGAGCCACTGCGCATTCAAGGCCTCACGGGGAGTCAGCAGCAGCGATTGGTTCCAGTGTTCGCGCACCGGCATCCCGCGGCTGAAGAAATGCTGCTGGATCGGCCCGAGCACGGCATCACCGCTCACCGGCCCCTGATCCACCGCCGAGCGTTTATCGAGGGTGGCGACCAGTGCCAGGCTGCGCACGGTCTGGTACTGGAACAGGTCACGCGGGCTGACGCGGATGCCGGCCTGCCGCGCACGGCTGACCACCTGGATGGAGATGATCGAATCGCCGCCCAGCTCGAAGAAGTTGTCTTCGAGGCCGACGCGCTCAAGACCGAGCACATCCTCCCAGATCGCCGCCAGGGCTTTTTGCAATGCATCCTGTGGCGCCACAAACGCCTGCTGCGGCGCAGCTTCCGGCAACGGCAAGGCCTTGCGGTCGAGCTTGCCGTTGGCGGTCACCGGCAATTTCACCAGCGGCATCAGGTGGGTGGGCACCATGTATTCCGGCAGGCTGTTCAACAGCCACGCCTTGAGCTCCGGTTGCCACGGCGTGGCAGGCTCGCCTCCCTCCAGCACCAGGTAAGCAACCAACTGTTTGCCCCCCTGCACCAGCACCACGGCCTCGCGCACCAGCGGGTGTTGCATCAGGCGGGTCTCGATCTCACCCAGTTCGATGCGCAGGCCGCGCAGCTTGACCTGATGATCGAGGCGGCCGAGGTATTCGATCACACCGTCGGCGCGCTGGCGCACCCGGTCGCCGGTCCGGTACAGCCGCGCACCGTCATTGAACGGGCACGGCACAAAACGCTCGGCGGTGAGCGCCGGGCGGCGGTGGTAACTGCGGGCCAGCCCGGTGCCACCGAGGTAAAGCTCACCGCTGACGCCTGCCGGCACAGGGTTGAGTTGCGCGTCGAGGATGTAGGTTCCCAGATTGGCAATGGGGCGGCCGATGGGCACGCTGTCGGTACCTTCGTCGATGCAGGTCCAATGGGTGACGTCGATGGCCGCTTCCGTCGGGCCGTAGAGGTTGTACAACCCGGCGCCCGGAAGCTTGGCGAACACCTGCAACTGCGCATCCAGCGCCAGCGCCTCGCCACTGCATACGATGCGCTTGAGGCTGGCGCAGGCCTGCACGCCCGGCTCGTGGATAAATGCCTGCAGCATCGACGGTACAAAGTGCAGCGTGGTGATAGCGTGCTCGCCAATGGTCTCGATCAGGCGAGCCGGTTCGCGATGCTCGCCGGGTGCTGCGACCACCAGCCGTGCGCCGCTCATCAACGGCCAGAAGAACTCCCACACCGACACGTCAAAGCTGAACGGGGTTTTCTGCAACACTGCGTCGCTGGCATCCAGGCCATAAGCCTGCTGCATCCAGCACAGGCGGTTGACCAACGCACGATGGCTGTTGCCGGCGCCCTTGGGCTTGCCGGTGGAGCCGGAGGTGTAGATCACATAGGCGAGGTTCAGCGCGTGCACGTTGACGGCCAGAGGCTCGCGGCCGTAATCGTCGAGCCAGCCTTGTGCCTGGTCGAGTGCGATGACGTTGATGCCGTCGACCGGCAAGGTCGACAGCAGGCCCTGCTGGCTGAGCAGCAGCCCTATGCCACTGTCTTCGATCATGTAAGCCAGGCGTTCGCGGGGGTATTCAGGGTCCAGCGGGACGTAGGCGCCGCCGGCCTTGAGAACCGCCAGCAGGCCGACCACCATTTCGATGGAGCGCTCGATGCAGATCCCCACCAGTACGTCCGGGCCAACACCCTGCTCGCGCAGGGCATGGGCCAACTGGTTGGCGCGCGCGTCGAGCTGCGCGTAGGTCAACTGCGTCGCGCCGAACACCAGGGCAACGGCGTGCGGAGTGCGTTGTACCTGGTCTTCGATCAGGTGGTGGATGCCACGTTCGGTCGGGTACGCCTCGGCCGTCTGGTTCCAGTCATGCACCAGCACGTGCTGCTCTGCGGCGGCGAGCATCGGCAGTTCACCGATGCGCTGGCTGCCATCGGCGACCATCGCCTGCAACAGGCTGAGCCAGTGCCGGGCCATGCGCTCGATGGTGGCGGCGTCGAACAGGTCATTGGCATAGGTCAGCGCGGCGTGCAGGGTGCCGGACTTCTCGTAGGTGTCCAGGCTCAGGTCAAACTGGGTGGTACGGCCTTGCCATTGCACCAGGGACAGTTCAAGCCCGGAGGCGGTGTTGACCGCGGCGATGTCCGCCACTTGCGGCTGATGGTTGTACATCACCTGGAACAGCGGCGTGTGGCTCAGGCTGCGCTCGACTTTCAAGGCTTCTACCAGGCGTTCGAACGGCAATTCCTGATGGGCCTGGGCGCCCAGTGCGTGTTCCTTGATGCCTTGCAGCAACTCGTCGACGCGGGTTTGCCCGGTCAGTTCGGTGCGCAACACCTGGGTATTGACGAAGAAACCGATCAGCCCTTCGACTTCGCTGCGGTTGCGGTTGGCAATCGGCACGCCAACCCGAATGTCGCCCTGCCCGGTGTAGCGATGCAGCAGCACGTTGAACGCGCCGAGCAGCAACATGAACAAGGTCACATTGTGTTTTTGCGCGCAACTGCGCAACTGCGCAGCCAGCGCCGGATCAATCGCAAAGTCATGCCGGGTGCCCTGGTAGCTGGGCATCGCCGGGCGTGGATGGTCGATGGGCAACTCCAGTACCGGGTGCTCATCCCCCAGCCGCGCCTGCCAGTATTCCAACTGACGGGCCTGTTCTCCCGCCTCCAGCCAGCGACGCTGCCAAAGGGCGTAGTCGCTGTACTGGATCGGAAGCGGCGCAAGTGGCGGCAGCTCATGACGCTCATGGGCGTCGTAGCAGCGAATGAACTCGTCGATCAGCACGTTCATCGACCAGCCGTCGGACACGATGTGGTGCAAGGTCAGCAGCAGCACGTGTTCCTGCTCGGCCAGCTTGAGCAATTGCACCCGCAGCAGCGGGCCGTTGGCCAGGTCGAAGGGCAACAGCGACTGACGGGTAGCGGCCTGCATCACCGCCTGCTCACGCTCGGCGGGTGCCAGGGCGCTGAAGTCCAACTGTTCGACCACCAGCGGCGACTGTGCGGCCACTTGCAACAGACGATCATCCGCCTGGCGCTGGAACACCGTGCGCAACGTCTCATGGCGGGCCACCAGGCTGGCGAACGCCTGCTCGATCGCCGGCAGGCTCAAGGCGCCCTTGAGCCGTACCGCGCCGGGCAGGTTATAGGCGCCACTGGCCGGATCCAGTTGCCACAGAAACCACATCCGCTGCTGCGCATAGGACAGCGCCTGCCGGTCCTCGGCCTCCACCCCTGCCGGGATCGGAAACCGGGAAAAATCCACCCCTTCCTTGTGCAGCGCCTGGAGGAACATCTGGCGTTTTTCCAGGGGCAACCCGATAAACCGGCGAGCAAGTTTCAAGGAGTCTTCAGCGTTCATTTCTTGGGATCCGGGGCAATAGGCAGGAAGCACAAAGGCACGTCGTCCCTATAAAACGAATCCGGAAGGGAAAAATTAGCGGGGATTGGGGGCGCAGACCACGGCGTCATCAAGGGTTACATCAAACACCGAGAGGCTCGGCGCGGCTGTCCTATCATTGACGCAACCCATCAATTGCAACTACATTTAGTTGCAGGCGAGAATCGCCGTGTCGAAAAAAATGAAAAGCTGCTGGCCAAACTGCTCAATGAGCAATCGGCCTTTACCTGGCCCGAACTCGTCACGCTGCTGCGGCGCCTGGGATACACGCAAATCGAAGGGGCGGGTAGCCGGGTCAGGTTCGACATAGGCGCCCCCAGTGCAATGATCACCCTGCACAAGCCTCACCCCGGCAACGAACTGAAACACTACATTCGGCGCCAGATCATCGAACAATTGAAATCAGGAGAACTGATTCAGTGAACAACCAGCTGAAACACAAAGGCTACATCGGCTCCATCGAAGCCAGCATCGAAGACAACTGCCTGTTCGGAAAGCTGCTTTTCATCAAGGCCCTGGTCAGCTACGAGGGCAAAACCGTCGCCGAACTGGACGCCGCCTTTTGCACCGCCGTGGACGACTACATCGAGACCTGCCAGGCCCTTGGGCAAGCACCGGAAAAGCCCTGCAAGGGTTCGTTCAACGTCCGTGTCGGCCATGAACTCCACCTGGCCGCCGCGCTTGCCGCGACCCGGCAAAAAGTCACGTTGAACGATCTCACGCGCCAGGCGCTGAACGAATTCCTGCAACATCGCGGCGCACTGGTGACCGGGTAATCACCCCAACCGCCGATACCCCAGCACCGCCGCCCCAAGCACCACCGCACCCGCCGCCAGCGCCACCCAGAACCCGCTGGGTGCGCCGAAGCGGTCGATCATCCAGCCGGAGCTGGCAGCACCAATGGCCACGCCGATGCTCAGGCCGGTGATCAGCCAGGTCATGCCTTCGGTCAAGCGGCTGGGCGGAACGATTTGTTCCACCAGGGCCATGGACACGATCAGGGTCGGGGCGAAGAACAGGCCGGAGATGAAGATCGCGGCTGCCAACCCCGGAATATTCGTCACCAGCAACAACGGCAGCGTGGTCACGGCGGTGGCCACGCCGCAGTACAAGAACTGGCGCGGCAGCGGTGCTTTCAACTTGAGCGCACCAAACGCCAGCCCGGCCAGGCACGAACCGATGGCGTATACCGACAATACAATGCTCGCCGCGGCGGGCTGGCCCTGATGCTGGGCGAACGCGACACTGACCACATCCACCACCCCAACGATGATGCCCATGGCCATCAACAGCACCATCAGGATCAACACCGAGGGCGAGGCAATCAGCCAACGGCCGTGCTCGGCGTGATGTTCATGCACCGGTGGCTCGGTCTGGCGTTGCAGCACAAAGGCGGTCACGCCCACTGCCAGAAACAGCGCGGCAATCAACGGCCCCGCTTCGGGGAACAGCAGCACGCACAGGCCCACCGAGACCGGCGGGCCAATAATGAACACCACCTCGTCGAGCACCGACTCCAGGGCAAACGCCGTTTGCAGTTTGGGCTGGCCGCGATACAGCTCGGTCCAGCGCGCCCGCACCATGGCCGACATGTTGGGCATGCAGCCGGCCAGGGCGGCAAAGACGAACAGCGTCCACGTTGGCGCCTGCACCCGGGTGCAGAGCAACAGCAGCAACAGCGCGCCGCCGCCGATGGACGCGGCCACCGGCAACACCCGGCCCTGGCCATAACGGTCCACCAACCGTGAGACCTGGGGCGCGCAAAACGCGGTGGCCAGGGCGAAGGTAGCGGTCACCGCACCGGCCAAACCGTAACCGCCGTGCACTTGCGACAGCATGGTGATCAAGCCGATCCCGGTCATGGAGATCGGCATGCGGGCCAGCATGCCCGCCAATACAAAAGCCCTGGAACCTGGCGCCTGGAACAGCTCGGCGTAGGGGTTTGCCATGGTGTGTAACCTCTTCCTGAGCGCCCTGAAACTTGCTATTCGAGGTTTTCGGGGCAAAATACATACGGTGCGTATGTGACAAATCATGCGTAACATACGCGTCGTATGTCAATCACCTATTGTGAGCCTTACCCATGAGCCGAGCCCGTGCAGACATGATCGAAGACACCCGCGCCCGCCTGATCGCCAGCGCCCGCCAGGCCTTCGCCACACAAGGCTACGCCCAGACGTCGATGGACGATTTCACCGCTCGCGCCGGCCTGACCCGGGGTGCGTTGTACCATCATTTTGGCGACAAGAAAGGCTTGCTGGCGGCGGTGGTTGCGCAGCTCGACGGTGAAATGGATGCGAGCCTGCAGCGTATCTCGGAGCAGGCGGTTGATCCTTGGGAAGGGTTTTGCGAGCGCTGCCGGGTTTATTTGCGCATGGCTCAGGATCCCGAGGTCCAGCGCATCGTATTGCAGGATGCCCCGGCGGTGCTGGGCGCAACTGACCAGCAGCAATGCGTGGACTCGCTGCGCCAGCTGCTCGATGACCTGATGCAAGCGGGCCTCATCGAGCAGGCGTGCAGCCAGGCGCTGGCGAGGCTGATCAATGGCAGCCTGGTGAGCGCATCGTTGTGGATCGCCCAGGATGGAGACTCGGGTGTGCGGCTGGAAGAGGCTCTGCGAGGGCTGGAGTTGTTGTTGCGCGGGTTGAAGCCCAATGCCGTGTGCTGAACGAGTGCGGCGGGGGTGGTCAGGATCCAGGGGGGCATATCCATTATTTAGGTAACGGCCACCTATGGTTCCGCTCTTACAGCGGCTCACTTTGGAAAAGCCCCAAAGTAAGCAAAGGGCTCTGCCCCGCCTGTCGGGGG
>NZ_JBYSWF010000023.1:0-90665 GCF_058780865.1 Pseudomonas sp. GP01-A4 | reverse complement strand
CCCATCCCCCACCCGCCAGATAATGTCGTGGTTCTCATTGGTCCATTCCGACGGTTTCAGCGAGTACTTGTAGTCCTCTGAGTTACGGTTATTCCCGTCCCCGATAAAGTCCGGGTGGTCCCGCCGATGGTCGCCCCCGCGGATACTCGACCGCGCATCCCACTCTTCCTTGCGGAAATCAAAAATGCTCTGGTCCTGCGGCGCATCCCGCTGGCCCCAGTCGGACAGGTAGGTCTGCAACCACACGTACGCTTCATCCCCGTTGGGCTTGAGCAGCCCGTCCTGCTTGAAGTCCTGGATCTGGTCCCAGTTCTGCATCGAGATCTTGTGCAGCTTGTGGGACTGCACCGTGCTCAAGATCGCCCCGACAAACGACAACGCGCCGGAGATCAAGAAACCCACCGGTCCCAGGAACGGAATGATCCGCCCGGTCACCCCCAGCGTGCCCAGCACGCCGCCGGCCGCGCCCACCAGGCTGCTGACACCACCGGCCATCGACAGTGAGCCCGAGGCGATTTTCACCGGGTCTTTCTCGCGCACACCATCACGCAAGGTAAACGCCGCCTGCACCACACTGATCACGCCGCCTGCCACGTCGGTGGCCATGCCGATCACCTTGATCGCGCTGCTGGCGAACTTCGCGCCAAACCCGGCCCCGGCCACGCCGCCGCGGCTGGCAATGCCTTTTTCAATGCCTTCCTGGATCTTCGCCGCACCTTCGTCGCTCCAGCCGCCGCTGTTGAGGGCCTTGCCCACGTCCTTGCCGTCGTCCATGGCCTGGTCGACGATCTCGAAATACTTCTTCTGCACCGCCTCGGCGTCCTTGGGCAGCGCGTGGTACCCCTCGCCGGGCTTGGCCCACAGGTCGGGCAGGGAACGGTCGAAGCCCATCAGCTTGTACGCGTTGGTGCCGCGCAACTTGTCGTAGACCTTCAAACCCAGCGTGGCGAAGTGCGAGCCGGTGCCAAGGAAGCCAAGGAAGTCGTTGGCGATGCCCAGGCGTTTCATCGGCGTATCCGCCAGCTTGCCGCCTTGTCCGGCGAGTTGGTAGACGATACGGCCCATGCCGATCGCGCCGCCCACTGAGCCGAGTACGCCGTTGTCCTTGAGGAAGTTGAGGTTCTTCACGAACGAACTGCGGTTCTCTTCGCTGAGGCCCGGCATGATCTCCTTGCTCACGGCCTTGTCGATGTCGCTGAAGCTGATCACGCCGTTTTTCTGCCAGGTGTCGCCGAGGGAAATCATCGCCTTGCCGAAATCGGCGGCGGCGTTTTTGTCCTTGAGCAGTTGGTCGACGAACTTCGAATACACACCCAGCGCCTGGCGCGGCAGGCCGTCGGCACTGCCCTTGAGCATCGACAGGATTGCCATGGTGTTGTCGGTGGTGGCCAGGGCGGTGTTGTCGTCGGAGATCTTGGTGGGATCGTCCATCAGCTTTTCAACGGCATCGGTGTAGCCGTCGATCTGCAGGTTTTGCAGGAAGTTGTCGGCCTTGGCCGGGTCGATATCGGCCAGGGCGGTGTAGGCGGTCTGGATTTCCTGGGTGGCCAGTTCGGTCTTGCCGCTGTCCTGCAGGGACTTGATGTACTGGGTGAAGTTCTCCGAGGAGGTGCTGTCGATCAGGCGCTGCCTGGTCTCATCGACCTTCGCCTGGCCGCCGTCGACCTTGCCCAGGGCTGCGTCGTGGTTGGCCTTGATGTCGTGCTGGATGGTCGAGTCGCCG
The DNA here is from genome assembly GCF_058780865.1 of Pseudomonas sp. GP01-A4. NCBI lineage: Bacteria > Pseudomonadati > Pseudomonadota > Gammaproteobacteria > Pseudomonadales > Pseudomonadaceae > Pseudomonas > Pseudomonas sp. GP01-A4. The sequence continues at coordinate 88,942 of NZ_JBYSWF010000023.1, read as the reverse complement.
AGCAGGTCGTTGATGGTCTGGTCGATGGCCTTGGTGTCGAAGATGTTGTCGCGTACATCCCGCGAGGTCACGTCGATGGGCGTGGTGGCGATGCCCTGGTTGCCGAAGCCGTGCTCGGGAATGATCGACATGCCATTGTCGGCCATGCTCCTGGCTTCCACCGCCCGCAGGAACTTGGCGCGCGGGTCGTCCTTGCCGATGCTGCCGTCCTTGACCCCGGCGCGGTAGCTGTCCACCAGGGTTTTCATCGACAGGTCCTGCACCGACAGCGGGTTGCCGCCTTCATCTTTTTCGGTGGTGGTGAGGTTGTCGACGGACACGTCCTTGAGGGGCGGCAGGCCGTTATCGGTGCGCAGCTTGTCGACGTCGGTGGTCTGCGCGGCGATGTCGCTGCGGTAGCTGGAAATTTGCTCGAACATCTGTGGATTGCTGTCTTCCGACACCACGATTTTCTCTTCGCTGCCCCCCGGCTTGTGCTGGGTGAAGGCGATCAGGCCCGGGCCATAATCACCGGCGCCGCCGACGCTCATGATGTCTTCGGTGGAGGCCAGGTAAGCGTCCGGGGCGGCGAGGGTGTAGCCGTCGCCCTTGGCCTTTTCGATGCCGGCCAGGGTTTGGCCCTTGCTGGTGTAGGCGGCGAAGGCTTCGGGGGTGATGTCCTTGGACACCACCAGCAGTTTACCGTCGGCCTGGTTGACCACCAGGATGCCGTCCATGGGCGCGTCGACCTTGCTGATGTCGCCCAGCTTCAGGCTGGCCTCGTCCTTGCGCAGCAGTTCCTGGCCGGGCAGGGACTGGGCGTTCTTGATGTAGTCGAAGGCCTGCGAGCCTTCGCTGGCGTGCACGGCGTGGAGGAAGTTGTAGAAGGTGCCGCCCGCGTTGGGGTTGGGGTTGCTGAGGTCGGCGCCGGGCTGCGGCAGGTCGGCTTCGGACTTGCTGATCGCGTACTTGTGGCCCTGGTGTTCGAACAGGATCACTCCGGCGCTGCTGTCTTCGGACACCACTTTCAACTGGCTGAAATCGAGGTCGCCCGGCAGGCTGGTGACTTCTTCATAACCTTTGGATTTGCCGTCATTGAGGGCTTCCTTGGTCACCCCGGCCTGGGTGTAGGTGCTGAACGCCTGGGGCGTGAGCAATTCGGAAATGACCAGAGTCTTGCCGTTTTCAAGGCTGACCTTGAGGATGCCGTCTTCAGCCTTGCCCACGGATTTGATGTTGGCCAGGCGCACGCCGTCGCCGTCTTCGCGCAGCAGTTGCTGGTCGGGGTTCTTCAGGCTTTCGATGATGGCCTTGCCGGCCGGGGTGCCCTGGGTTTCGGCCAGGGTCTGGAGGAAGGTGTACAGCGGGGTACCTTCGTCGGGCCCGCCCTGGTTGACCGGGGCTACGGCATGGCCGAAGCGCAGGTTCTTCAATACGTCGAAGCCGTCCTGGGCGTTGGCCGCACCCTCGGCGCTGATCTTGTATTTGGCGCCGTCCTGTTCGAAGTAGATCACCCCGGCGTCCTTGTCTTCGGAAATGACCTTGAGCTTGTCGATGTCGAGTTTGGCCGGGAGGGCGGTGACTTCCTTGTAGTCCTCGGGCTTGACGGTTTTGTCGCCCGGCCCGGTGCTGGCAAGGATTTTGGCTTTGTTCAGGACGGCGTCGAAAACCCGCTCGGGAGCGTTGGGTTGATCGACGCGGGGCGACGCGGATTTTTCGGGGCGGGTGATCATCGGTTCAGTCCATGTGAGGGGCGCACGAGGACTCGATAGTAGGGGCTGCAAGCGAGTGAAAACGGGTTCGTTGGCAACAAGTCACAAGCTTTCACAGGTGTGAAATTCACGTCCCGGGGTAGCGCGTCTCCATCACGACGGACAATGCATCCGGACGCCAGAATTCCTGGTCAAACTCCACCGGCTGGTCATCCTCGCCGAAGTTCAAGCGTTCCAGATACACGCTGGTGGAACCGGTGGACAATTGCAGCAACTCGGCCTGTTCTTCATTCACCGTGCCAATGTGCATCTCCAGCTCACACCGCGACAGCACCCGGGAAAACCGCTCCCGCAGCAGTTGGGTCAGCGAGGTATTCAAGTCGGCGTCCAGCAGCCCAGGGCACCAGCTGGCCAGCAGCGCGTTGAACTCCAGCAACACCGGCCGCCGGTCGATCCAGCGCCGCCGTTGCAGGAAAAACACCGGCTCATCCGCCGACGCGAGGCCCATCCGCCTGGCCAGCCAATCGCCTGCCGGGCGCAACTGCGCGTGCAGGCATTCGGTGCGCGGCGTACGGCCTTGGGCACTTACGTAATCCATGAAGCCGCTGATGCGTGTTGGGTCATAGCGGATGCGCCGGGGGCTGACAAACCAGCCGCGACGGTTTTCCCGGTACACCAGGCCTTCGGCTTCCAGCTGCTGCAAGGCCTGGCGCAAGGTGACCCGGGTGCAGCCGAAGCGCTCGATCATCTCCCGTTCGGACGGGAATTTCTCATCCGCCTGCGGCACACCCGCCGCGATATCGTGGGCGATCTGTTCGCGAATGCGCTGGTAGTGCGGTGAAATCGGGTCGAAAGGCATCCTGGGGTTCCGTGTGCAGGCCTGGCGTGGGCGTGACTCTACCGTTCCTGTTGGCGCAGGTCACGCAGTGCCCACCAGCACCTTACTCAAAGCGGAACGAAGCCCCATGGGCCGAGGTTGGCAAGCGGTCACTGCCGTCGGCGCTGAGCCGCGAACGCAGGGTGCCGGTCTGCGGTGTGGTGCGATACAGCCCACGTTTTTGCAGGGCCGGGATCACCAGTTCGACAAAGTCATTCAGCGAGCCGGGGCTGATCAACGGGTTGAGCATGTAGCCGCTGGTGCCGGAGATTCTGGCGTGTTCCTCGATTTTTTCCGCCACCTGCTCCGGCGTGCCCACCAGGATCAGGTCGCTGCCCCGCGTCACGTTGGCGAAGCGTTGCTTGACCTCGCCGGCGGTCAGCGGTTTACCGCTGCCATCGGGTCTCATCACGTAGGAGGTCATGCCTTCGGTGTGAGTGGACAGTGCTTCGCTGTCTGCGTAGCGGCTGATATCGATACCGGTGTCGCCCGCGTAGCTCACCAACTGCGCCTGCAGGTGATAGTTGCTTTGCAGGGTCTCGTATTTCTTTTGTGCTTCGATGGCGGTGGGGGCCGTGACGATGCGCAACACGGTCAGGGATTTGACGTCTTGCTGACTGCGCCCGCGGGCCTCGGCCTGGCGCCAGATATCTTCCAGCCCCTGGCGTATCTCCAGCGGGTTGGATTTGGCGATAAACACCAGCTCTGCATGTTTGGCCGCGAACTGCCGGCCACGGCCCGACCAACCCGCCTGGATCAGCAGCGGAGTGCGTTGCGGTGAGGGGGACGTGAGGTGCGGGCCGGCCACCCGGTAATGGTCGCCGGCATGCTGGATCGGTCGAACACGCGTGCCATCGGCATAGGTGCGTGCGAGTTTGTCGGCGAGCACCGCGTCATCGGCCCAGCTGCCTTCCCAGAGCTTGTACACCACGTCGAGAAACTCTTCGGCGCGTTCGTAGCGGTCGTCGTGCTTGATCATCTGCTCCAGGCCGAAGTTGCGTGCGGCGCTGGACAGGTAAGAGGTGACGATGTTCCAGCCGATACGCCCATCGGACAAATGGTCCAGGGTGCTGAAGCGCCGGGCGTGGGTGAATGGGTGTTCATAGGTGGTGCTGACCGTGACGCCAAAGGCGAGCTTTTCGGTCAGGGCCACCAGTGCGGGAATGATCGTCAGCGGGTCGTTGGCCGGCGCTTCCACCGCCCATTTCAACGCCGCCGCTTCGGACCCGCCAAACACATCGTAGAAGCCCAGCACATCGCCGAAGAACATCAGGTCGAGGTTGGCTTCATCTGCCGTGCGGGCCAGGTTCGACCAGTACTTGAGGGTGTTGATGCCCAGGCGTTCATCCGCCGGGTGGGTCCACAGGCTGGGCGCGCCGCCGCAGCCGACACTGGCTTGTTCGTACAGGCCGAATAACAACGGGGTTGGATCAGACATGGTGCTTCCTGCAGGTAAAAAGCGGTTATCGCCCGTGAAGGTAGGCCTTGCCGTAGTGCCGCTCCAGGCGTGCCTGGATCAGTTCCAGGCCAATGGAGAGCAGCCAGTAGATGACGGCAGCGGTGGTGAGCATTTCGATATAGCGGTATGAGGAGCGCCCGTAGGACTGCGCGAGGAACATCACTTCCCAGACGCCCATGACCGAGACCAGCGATGAGTCCTTGAGCATCGAAATGAACTGGCTGGTGGTCGGTGGAATGATGGTGCGCATCGCCTGGGGCAGCACGATCTGCCAGAACGTCACCGCCGGGCCCATACCCAGCGCCGCCGCTGCATTCCGCTGGCCCTGGGACACTCCGATGATGCCGGCGCGAAAGATCTCGCTCAGGTATGCCCCGTAGTTCAACGACAGTGCAATGATCCCGGCGCTGATGGCGCCCGGCACTACGCCCAACTGGGGCAGGCCGAGGTAGATCAGCAAAATCTGGATCAGCAGCGGCGTGCCGCGAAAGAACGAGGCGTAAAAACTGGCAATCCCGAACGCCACCGCGCTGTTCGACAAGCGCGCCATGGCCGTCGCAAACCCCAGGGCCAGGGACAGCCAGATCGAGCAGAAACACAGGAACAGCGTCAGCGCCGCACCCTGCAGAAAGCCGTTGGGCGACAGGTGCAGGCCCACCAGGTTTTGCCACTTGGCCGCGACGATCGCAAACTTCAGGTCGAAGCTCATGAACAGCCCGGCGAACAGGCACAGCATCACGCCCCAGGTCAGCCACAGGCGCACCTGGAAGGGCAACCACTGGCGTTTGACGGGCGGCGGTTTCACCACAGAGGTCGGGGTGGGGAAAACGCTCATTGGGTGATGTCTGCGCCAATCCATTTCTGGGAGATCTTCGTCAGCGTGCCGTCGCTTTTAAGGTCGGCCAGCACTTGGGTCAGCCTCGCGTCCCATTGGGGGTCGCCTTTTTCGGTGGCGACCACGTTGGGCTCGCTGTAAAGCTGTTTGCCGACGACCTTGAAGCGTGGGTTATGCTTGATTCGCTCATTGGCGGTCACCAGGTTGGTGAGCATTGCGTCCAGGCGTTTGCCGGTGCCGAGCGCCAAGTCCTGGAAGGCCACGATTTCATTGTCGTAAGGCACGGCTTGAATCTGGCTGAACGGGTATTCGATTGGCGTGTTGGCGCCTTCGATCACCAGGTCTTTGTTCAGGTAGGCCTCGTAGGTCGAGGCGCTGCCCACGCCGACTTTTTTCCCGGAAAGGTCACTGGCCGAGTGGATGGAAGATTCATCGGCGTTGACCACGATGACCGCCGGTGAGGCGTAATACTCGACAGGAAAATTGAACACTTGCCCACGGGCGGCACTTGGGGTCATGGAGCAGATGCACACGTCATAACGCCCTTGCCAGCGGCCTGCTGCGATTACTTCCCAAGAGGGTGTTTCCAACTTCAGGGTGACGCCAAGTTTGTCGGCCACGGCCTTGGCCACGTCGACGTCGAAGCCATCCAGCTGGTTTTGTTCATTGAGAAAAGAGAAGGGCGGATAGTTCTCCATCAGCACGCCAACCAACCGTTTGGATTGCGTGATGCGATCCAGCGTTGCCCCGGCGAACACCGCCGGGCTGGCCACTAACAGGGCCAGGCCCAAGGTCACGACAGTACGTAAATTCATAAATATACCCATGGGATTTTTTATATTTAAACGCGATAAGGGCTTTATGTTTAATGATTTTATGTACTGTAATGCGTTGTTTTAGTTATATGTTTTCCCAACTGTTGGCCTGGCAACAGTTGGGAAACAAACATCGTGTTCAAGCAACTGAAAGTTGCTGTTCCTGTTGGCGCAGGTCACGCTGCCACGACACCAACCCATACGCCGCCAGCACCACAAACCCGGCATACAGCGCAGCGGTCAGTTGCAGGTCCTTGTACACAAACAGGCCCACGTAGACCGTATCCAGCACGATCCACAGCCACCAGCTCACCACATACTTGCGCGCCGCCCACAGGCTGGCCACCAGGCTGAAAGCGGTGAGCAGCGAGTCCAGCCACGGCAGTGCGGCATCGGTGAAGTGGTGCATGGCGGCGCCCAGCAGCAGCGCACCGATCACCCCGGCGAGCAGGTGCCGCCATGCTTCCTGGACCGGCAGCCGTTCCACCCGCACCTTGCCCGCGTCGATGCGCCCGGTGCTCCAGCGCCACCAGCCGTAGCCCTGCAACACAGCGAAGACCAGTTGCAGGAGCATGTCGGAATACAGCTTCACGTCGAAGAAGATCCAGCCGTACAGCAACACCGCGACCACGCTGACCGGCCAGCACCAGCGCACCCGTCGGGCGGTGAGCCACACCCCGGCGATATTGAAGATCACAGCGACTATTTCCAGCGGCGTCATACGGTCCCCTCAGGGTCAGTTTTGCAGGTGCAGCGCTTGTTGCTTGAGCTGGCGCTTGCGTTCAAAGGGCAGTTTTTCCTGGTCGCCATACGGCGCGCTGTACCAGTTGCCGTAAGTCGGGTTGGGCAGCACGAACCAGCGCTGGCCGAGCCAGCCCAGGTAGGGTTCGGCGGCCTTGCGCTGAGCGTCCAGGGTGTTGTGTTCGGCCTGCACGAAATCCCCCAGGGAATCACCCGCCAGGATCAGCACGCGGGCGTGTTGGGCGACCCATTGGCGTCGGCAGTTCTTGCCGTAGCCGGCGTGTTCGCAGCCGCCAATGGGCGTGCCGGCAGCCAGTACCTGCTGCTCGCTGTCCACCGGAAAGCCCCGCAGGCGCAGGTTGTTGACGGTGGCCTGGACCTGGCTTTGCTCGCGGTTGGTGATGTAGTACACCGTGATGCCTTTGTGTTTGGCGGCCTGCAGGAACGTCACGGCGCCCGGCAGCGCCTGGGCCTTGGCCTGGTCGACCCAGGTGTTCCAGCGGTCGTAGGAGTAGACTTGGTTGTTGACGACGTCCCGGGCATTCAGCGGGATGTTGTCGAGCACGGTCTCGTCGATGTCGACGATCACCGCTGGCGGCAGCCCGGCCAGATTGCGCGGTGGCAAGGGCAGGGCGTCCCAGTCCGGGGTCTTGAGGGCCACGTCCAGTTGGCGAGTGGCGTTGGCGAACACCTGGCGGTAGATCAGTTCGTGCTCGATGGAGGTCTGGGTCCACAGCACCGCATCCAGCTGGTCGTTGGCGGGCGGTTGCTGCTGGCAGCCGACGAGGGCGGTGGAGAGCAGGCACACACTGGCAAAAATCAGATTACGCATGAACAGTCAGCCTCAAAAATTGACGGTGGCGGATAACCGCGCGGTGCGTGGCGCGCCCAGGAACAGGTAGCCATCGCCCGCCGATTCACCCACATCGCGCCAGTAGCGTTTGTCGAACAGGTTGTCGACGGTCAGGCGCAGCACAGTATCGTAATCACCGACTTTGGTGCTGTAGCGTCCGCCGACATCGAACACCGCATAGTCGTCGACCTTCACGCTGGCCTCGCGGTTCGCGTACTTGCTGCCGCTGTATTGCACGCCGCCGAGCAGGGCCAGGCCCCTGATCCCGGGAATGCTGTAGTCGCCGTGCAGGCTGGCGCGCAGCTTTGGCACGTTGATCGCCTGGTGGCCGTCGTAGTCGTCGGTGCCGCTGCCGCTCACCCGGGCGCGAATCGCCGCTACGCTGGCCGACACTTGCAGGTTGTCGGTCACCCGACCATTGGCCGAAAGCTCCAGGCCGACGTTCTTCTGCTGGCCCTGCTGTACGAAGGTGATGCTGCCGTCATCGTTGGGCCGGTTGTATTGCAGGTCCTGGGTGATCTGGAACAGCGCGGCGGTCAGGCTCAGGCGCTGGAAGTCACGCTTGATCCCCACTTCCAGCTGGCGCGAGGTGGTCGGCGGCAATACCTCATCGGCGTTGCTGCTGAACCATGCCGCGGTGCCGCCCAGGGACAGGCCCTTGCTGTAGCTGGCGTACAGGGTGGTGTCCGGGCGCGGCTTGTAGATCAGCGCCACCTGGGGCAGGAATACGCTGCGCTGGGTATGGCGGGTGGTGTCGCCGGCCTGGTCGTAGGTTTCTTCGTCGAGGCGCACCTGGCGCCCGCCGAGAATGGTTTGCCACTGCTCGTTGACGCTGATGCGGTCGCTGGCGAACAGCCCGTATTGGCGGCTGTCCAGGCGCCGGTAGGTATGGCCCAGCGGCCCCTCGTAGGGGTCAAGCACCGGCGGCTTTTCGTAGATATTGCCCTCGCCGATGTATTCGTTGACTGATTCACGCCGGTCCACCAGGCGGCGGAAGGCAGTGGTGCCGAAGGTCAGGTCATGCTTGAGAAAACCGGTGTCGAACTGGCCGTTGAGGGCGGCCTGGGCTTCTTCGTTGCTGCGGGTGTCGTCGGGGCTGCGGTAGTCCGAGATGTCGTAGTCACCCTCGGCGCTGAAGTGGTTGGGCACTGCGGTGTTGGCGCAACTGGCGGCGCCGTAGCAACCCCAGGCGAAGGTGCTGTAGTCGTCGATCACCACGCGGCTGCGGGAGGCGCTGAAGCTGGCTTTCCAGGCCTCGTTGAAGCGGTATTCGAACAGGCCGTCGAGGTTCAGCGACTTGATGCCCACCGGGTTCGACCAGCTCTGGTAGCCCAGCAGATCCCGTGGCGACACGTTGTGGGGCACGGTGGTGCCGCCGAGCAATTGGTATCCGGGCACCGAGCGTTGCTCGCGGTTCTGGTATTCGGCGTTCAGTTGCAGCAGGGCGTTGGGGCTGATGTTCCAGTCGAGGGCCAGGGAGGCAAAATCCCGCTGGCCGTCGGCGTGGTCGACGTAGGAACGGATGTCTTCGTGGGCCAGGTTGACCCGCACCCCCACCTGCTGCTCGGCACCGAGCCAGCCGCCGACGTCGGTGGCCAGGTAGCGCTCGCCGTGTTCGTTGGTGGAGACAGTCACCGAGCGCACGTTCTCCGGGCGCTTGCTTACGTAGTTGATCAAGCCGCCGGGTTCGGACACGCCGCTTTGCAGCCCGGACAAGCCCTTGAGCACTTCCACTTGCTGCTTGTTTTCCAGTGCGACGTTCTGTTCGCCGGTGATGGTGCGACCGTTGATCTTGTAGCTGCTGGCCGGGTTCAACGAGAAACCGCGCACCACGAAATTCTCGTAGTAACCCACCGGCGCATAGCTGTCGCCGACCGAGGCGTCGTTCTTCAATACTTCACTGAGCAGGCGGGCTTGCTGGTCTTTCAGGCGAGCCTCGGTGATCACCGCCACCGAGGCCGGGGTGTCCAGCAGCGGGGCGTTATCGAAGCCGGCGACAGCGGCCTTTTTCGCCTGGTAGTCGGTGGCCTGTTCACCGACTACGGTAATGGTGTCCAGGGTCGCGTCCTGGGCGTGGGCGGCCGTGGCGGCGAGGGTGATGCTCAGGGCGAGCAGGGTGTGACGGTACGGTGTTGCCATAAAAGGAGCGCTCCAAGGGCCTGCCCGCTGGCGCCTCGCGCTTTATTGGGCGCAAAGGGGCCCAGCGCTGCGCAACGGACGGGTTGCCAGTACGAAATTAAAAAGCCGGGGTCGCCGCAAAAGGCGTCAGGCCGGAGCTGCTCCGGTAGTCATTGGTAAGCGTGCGTCGGCGGCCCATTCCTGCAGCGAGCCGTCGTAGAGTGCGAGGTCCTGGCGACCCAGCAGGGTCAGGGCCAGGGCGTTGGCCGCCGCGGAAATTCCGCCGCCGCAGTACAGAATCAATGGACCGTCGCTGTGCAGCAGCGTGGGTCCGATAGCCACGGCCAGGGCGTCCTTGGGCAGGTAGCGACCCTGTGCATCAAACAGCGTGCGTGCCGGCAGGTTGTGGCTGCCGGGAATGTGCCCGCGCCGGGCGTAGCGGGTGGCTGCGGTGCCGTCGAACAAGGCGCTGCCCAACGCGCAGACGAGTACGCCGGGTGCTTGGCCTGCGGCCACCGCCTCAACGCCTGCGCGGTCGATCCACAGTGGTGCGTAGGTTCTGATCGGCCAGGGTTCGACGACGGGTGTGTTTGCAGGCTGCCCGCTGTGCTGCGGTAACCCCGCCCGTTGCCAGGCGTAGAAACCACCGTCCAGCACGCCGGCGTGAATGCCCAGCCCGCGCAGCATCCACCACAGGCGTGCGGCCCAGAAACCGTCGGCGCGATCGTAGATCACCACGTTGCTGCCGACGCCTGCACCCAGATTCGCCAGTGCCTGAATCAGGGCTTGCGGTGTTGGCAGGGCGAAGCTGTAGCTCGCTTGAACGTCGGCCAGATCGGTCAGCAAGTCGGCATGCCGTGCGCCGGGGATATGTGCGTGCAGCCAACCGGCATGACCGCTGGCGACCCGGTAATCACCGTCAAAACGCGGGGACGGCAGGACGACGGTGGCGTCGAGTATCACCAGCCCGGGCTCCCCGAGGTGGGCATGCAGCCAATCGGTATCGACCAGAATACTCATACGGATTTTCGCCGCAGGTGGTTGAGCAATCGTTGCCCCTGGGCGCCGGTAAACCACTGCAGATGGCCCAGCAGGTAGGCGTGATAGGCCACGTCGGCACTGCGGGTGGAACCCACTACGCCTTGGTAGTACGCGATTTCGGACAGGGCAAAATCCACATGCACCAACGGCAGCAGGGCGCTCAGGGTGAGCAGGTCCTGGGCGCTCAATGGCCGGCCCCGGTGATAGCCGGTGAGCAATGCGTCGACGCTGTCGAGGTCCGCTGCTGCCAGGCCACCGCTGTCCAGGTCCAGCCAGGGCACGGCGTTGCGTTCGATGGCGGTCGCCAGGTCGTAGAGGGCGAAGGTGCGGTCGGCGAGGCCGAAGTCCAGCACGCTGGCGACGTTGCCGTCTGCATGCCACAGCAGGTTCGAGGCGTGCCAGTCGTTATGGGTCCAGAGCGCCGGTTGTTGGTGCAGCAAGGGTTGCAGGGGCGCGTGCCAGGGCAACAGCAGCTCGGTCAGCCGTGTGTGCCAATCCTTGTCGGCGAGGTACTCGGTCAGCGCCGGGGTATTGGCGATCGCGGCCAGTGGCGCGGGTTGTTCGATCACCCGGGCGTTGGCCAGCAGCACTTCTGTTTGACGGCGGGGTGCGCTGTAGTGCTCGGCTGCCAGGTGCAATCGAGCCAGCGCCACACCCGCCGCCTGCGCATGTTGAGTGCTTTGGAAGGGCGACCACGACAGCGCATCGCGGTACAGGTCAAGGCCCTCGGCGACATGGTGAATCTCGTAGGTCCATTCACCTTGCGTCGTGGCCGTTGCACCGTGGCGGTTCGGCACCACTGCGGCAACCGGTGCGCCGTGGCGATGCAGGTGGGCGATCAGGCGGTGTTCTTCTTCCAGCCACGCGGCTTTGCGCACGTGCCGGTGATGCCGTTTGACGAACAGGGTGGCGCTGCCGGTATTGATCAGCCCGGCAGCGGAGAACGGTCGCGGGCTGTGCCAATGCAAACTGCGCAGTTGACCCAGTTGCGGGTACTCGTGCAGCAGCTGTTGGATATCTGCTTCGTGCAGCGCTGGCCAGTCGGCAGCTACCGGATCAAGCCCCAGGCCATGGGCGGTGCGTTGTGGATTCATGCCGTCGCCCCGGGCAGATAGGCGTTGCTGGTTGCCCCTTGCCACACCTGCGGATTGTCGAGCACCGCGTGCTCGTGCAGCCACTCGGCATAAGGTTTCAGCAGCGCCTGGCGTTGCTCGCCCCAACGACCGTCGTGCAGCCAGGTCGGAGCGATTTTGTGCAGGGATGCGCTGAGCAATTCCGCCGGGAAATACGGTGTAGTGTGCTCATAGGCCGCCAGCGCGATGGCTGGCTCTTCGGCCACGGCGAGATAGCCACGGGCAGTGGCCGCGAGGAAATCACGCACCAACCCGGGCTGCTCGGCGAGGGTTCGTTCGTGGGCGCCCAACAGGTAGCTGTGATACGCCGGTGCGCCAATCTGATCCACCGGCAACACCACCCGGCGTTCTGCTTCGATGGGGCTGTGCATCAACGCTTCCCAGGCCCAGTAGCCGCCGAAACTGGCATCGGCGATGCCTTCGGCCAACTGTTCGGGCCGCAACTCACGTACGCCGCTGTCCACCAGGATCACGCCATCGGGGTCGCCACCGTCGTTGCTCACCAGGTGACGCACCATCGCCAAACCCCGTGGCGTGGGGTTGAGCGCCAGGCGCTTGCCCACCAGGTCTCGTGGGCGGCGGATACCGGAGTCGGTCAGGGTTTGAATCGACTCAAGGCCCGCATGATTGATCGCCGCGATGCCTTGCAGGGCTTGCCCCTGGCCGCGCCGGACCAGCAGGCGGTTGCTGGGGAAAATGCCGAAGTCCGCCGCGCCGGTCAGCAGGTGCTCAAGGGTGTCGCCACGGTAGGGGTCGTGCACCACCAACTCCACATCCAGGCCCAGCTCGGCGTACCAGCCGCGTTCCCGCGCCAGGTACAAACCCGCCGAATTCGGCCAGGGATGAAAGTACTCCAGCATTACCTTTACCGACACCATCGCTTGCTTCTCCAGCCTGCAGTCTTTTGATGGGGGCGATTTATAAGGGAGCAATCTGGTATATACCAATATCGTTTATTGCTATGGATATAACCGGGACCAAAAAAAACCGCGGCCCAAGCCGCGGTTTTTTACTCATCGCCTGGGTCAATCGGCAACGATGGCGTACGTTTCGATTTCGACTTTCTGCCAGGGGCGCAGCATCGAATCCACCTGAATCAGGCTGCTGGCCGGGCGAATGGCGTCGAACACCTCGCTGTGTGCCTTGGCGACGGAGGCGGCATCGTTGATATCCCGCAGGTAGACCACGGTGCGCACTACGTCTTCAGGGCCCATGCCCGCCTCGGCCAACACCTTGTTGACGGTGACGAGAATGGCCTGGGCCTGTTCGTAAGCATTGCTGTGTTCGTAATCGGGTGAGGCGCAGGTGCCGGAGATGTGCAGGTGGTTGCCAACGCGAACGGCGCGGGAATAACCGAACACGTTTTCGTACTGACCGCCCGAGGAAATAGTTTGCCGCGCTGTGGTTTTACTGGTCATGGTGGTTCTCATGTTGGGAGGGGTTTACCGGTGGAGTCCTTGACGAACAGGATCGAAATCAGGCCGACCACGGCACCGCCGATCAGGTACCAGGCGGGAATCATCTGGTTGCCGGTGATCGATATCAGCCAGGTATTGATCAGCGGGGCCGTGCCTCCGAACAGCGAGACCGCGACGTTGTAGCTCAAGGCGAGGGCGCTGTAGCGCACGCGGGCCTTGAACAGCGAAGTCATGGTGGCCGGCATCGCTCCTTCAAAAAACAACTGGGCGAGGGTCAGGATCAGCAGGGCGGCCAGCAGCAACCCGACACTCTGGGTATGCAGCAGCATGAAGCAGGGGAACGCCATGACGATCAGCAGCACGCAGCCGGTAATGATCATCCGGTTCCGGCCCAGTCGGTCGGCCAGCAAGCCTGAAACCGGGATCAACACCAGCATGAACAGCGTCGCGGCCATCCCCAGGTTCCTGGCGAACGTATTGCTGTACCCGAGTACGTTTTCCAGATAACCCGGGATGTACCCGAGGATGATGTAGTAGGTCACGTTGAACACGGTGACCAGGCCCATGCATTGCAGGATTTTCGGCCATTCGTTGACCAGTAAGCTGAACAGGCTGGGTTCGGCGCCCGTCGCCTTTCGCAGTTTTTCGTTGGCCTGGATTTCCTTGAACACTGGTGTTTCTTCCAGGCCAAGGCGCAAGTAGAGGGCGATCAGGCCGAGCAGGCCGCCAATCGCAAAGGGCGCGCGCCAGCCCCAGTCCTGCATGGCTTGTTCGCCCAGGCCCAGGGTAAACAGGCTGACCACTGCACCGCCCAGCAGGAACCCGGAGATATTGCCGAATTCCAGCCAACTGGTGAAAAAGCTGCGTCGCTCGTCCGGCGAATGCTCGGCGATGAACGTGCAGGAGCCGCCGTACTCGCCACCCGCCGACAGGCCCTGGAGCAGACGCATGAGAATCAACAGGACGGGCGCAAACAGGCCGATGCTCGCGTAACTCGGGATCAAGGCAATGGCGAAGGTTGCGACGGCCATCAGCGTGATGCTCAGCGACAGCGCCGTGCGCCGGCCAAACTTGTCGCCGATGGGACCGAACACCAGGCTGCCCAGTGGCCGAATCAGGAAGCCCGCCGCGAAGGTGGCGTAGATCGCCATCAACTGGGTGGTCGGGTTGTCGTTGTGGAAGAACGTCTTGCCGATGATGCCGGCGAGAGAGGAGTAGAGCGCAAAGTCGAACCATTCGACCATATTGCCCAGTGTCACGCCGACGACCGCTTTGGTCAGCCGTTTGCGTGAGGGTTCAGCCGATGCACGGTCGGCGGGAAACCCTTGATGAATCGAGGAAGCGTGAACTTCGCCCATGATATTGCCCTCTGGAATAATTGTAGTGAGGCAGCAGTCAATAGGGAGTGGCAGGCCCACGTCTGATGCGCGGGGCCTGCGGAGGCTGGGGTCATCGCATATACACGCCCCCGGCGATGCACAATGATTCGCCTGTTATGTAGGAGGGTTTGGCGCTCAGTTGCCAGACCCAGTCGGCGATTTCTTCGACCCGCGCGGCGCGTTTCAAGGGGATCGATTCGATGGCGGCCTCGATGCGCCCGCCGGCACGGGTGCCTTCGGTGTCCACCCAGCCCGGGGCCAGTGCGTTGACCACAATATTGTCGCCGGCCAGTTCGATGGCCAGGGAGCGGGTCATCGACACCACAGCAGCCTTGGAGGCGCTGTAGAGCAACTGGTTTTTCGACACGGTGAACGCATCCACCGAGGCGAAGAACACGATAGCGCCTCCGCCGGCGGCTTTCAGGTGACGGGTGCCGATACGTGCGATGTTCAGTGAGCCCAGCACGTTGATGTCGAATATCTTGCGGTACAGCGCTTCGCTGAAGCTATCCAGGGATGACGTGGGAAAGATCCCCGCCGCATTCACTACGGCTCGCAGCGGTGCCTTGCCGTCCAGGGCGGCATCGAGGGTACGGGCCAGTGTGGCCTCCTGGGTGATGTCGCCGACCACTGGCGAAAACAAGGGGCTCGCCGGCTGTGTGCTGGGTGTTACGTCCACAGCGACGACGTGCCAGCCTTCGGCCTGAAAGCGCTGTGCGACGGCCTGGCCCATGCCCGAGGACGTCCCGGTGACGATAACGCTGGAGTGCGGTGCAGTGTTCATAAGGGCTATCCGATCAGGCGTATTGAGGAAGAGGGGTGCCGGGTTGCAGAGCCAGTTCCAGCACATCCAGTTGGCGCTGGGTGTCCTGGTAGTTGCTCAGCCATTCGCGCTTGACGATATCGATGCGTGAGTCGGCCGGCTGCAACTGGGCAAACTTCGCCGCCAGGCCTTGCATGCCACGCTCGCGCAGGGTGAGAAAGCGCATCACTAGCCGGGTCTGCTCGCAATACACCGGCCATTGCGGGCCACGTGGGGCGCCCAGGCCGATGTAGAACAGGCCTTCCAGGTTGGTCGGCAAGGTCATCGCGGCGGTACGCAGCGGAACACCGTCGCGCCATTGCAGCAGGCGTTCATCGAGGAACGGCAGGCGCGTGTTGAAACCGGTAGCCCAGACGATGGTGTCGTAATCGACCTGGCTGCCATCGGTGAACGTGACAGTCTTGCCCTGGATGCTCTCGATACCCGGTGCGACCTTGATTCGGCCGTGCTGGATCCAGTACAGCAGCAAGGTGTTGACCACCGGCGGTTGCGCATCCAGGTCGTAGGTATCCGGTGCCGGTAGCCCGGGGTAATTCTTGTGGGTGCCGACGCTGGCCATGATCAGCATGTTCATGAGCATGTTCTGCTGTTCTGGCGGCAATTGCCCCAGCAGCGGCAGCTCGCCCCGGGGCAGGCCGAACAGGGTCTTGGGCTGGAACAGCTGGCCGCGTCGGATCGCAATGGTGGTGTCCAGGCGAGCCTGGGCGGCATCCACTGCGAGGTCGCATCCGGAGTTGCCAAACCCCACCACCAGCACCTTGCCTTGCACCTGCTGCACGTTGCGGTATTCGCCGGAGTGAATCGACACGCCGGTGAACCCCTTGCTTACTTGCGGGATCTTGCAATCCCACAGGTGACCGTTGGCCACCAGCACGCCGCTGTAGTGTTTGTGGGTGCCGTCTGCCAGGGTCACCTGCCAGCCCGCTTCGCCGTTCTCGTCCAGGGGCTTCAGGCTGCGCACTTCGGTGTTGAAGGTGATCTTTTCGCGCAGGCCGAAGGTGTCGGTGTAGGCGTTCATGTACGCCTTGACCTGATCGCGGCTCGGGTACACCGGATAGTCAGCGGGCATCGGGAACCCGTCAAAGAAGGAACTGCTCTTGGGGGTGATCAGGTGCAAGGCATCGTAGTCGCTGTTCCAGTGACCGCCGATGTTCGCGGACTTTTCGAAGCAGTCCACCTCGAAACCGGCGTCGGTCATGGTCTTCAGCGCCGCCAGCCCTGCGGCCCCGGCACCAATGATGCAGTAGTGATTGGACATGCTGGCTCCCCATTCAAGCGCCTGTTGTGGCGTCGCTGGCTGGAGTATCCCGCTCGGCAAGAGGTGGATGAATGGGCTAAGTCATGTGTTTCCTATAGGTGATCCCTATGGCTAGAGCGTCTCCAGGTGCGCATACAGGTTCTGGATGCGGCTCAAGTGGCTGCGCATCAGGTTGATCAGCACCCGGGTGGGCGGCGAAATAGGCGTGTCGTGGCGATGGATAAAGCCGAATACCTCGAAGATCGCCGGGCTGATCGGCACCCAGCCCAAGCGATCATTGAAGCCCAGCTGATGCAGGATCGGGCGCGTGGCAATCACATCGCCGAGCCCGCGCGCAGCCAGCTCGAAGCCGGTGATCTGGTGCTCCACTTCGATGATCGGGTCCAGCACCTCGCCGCCCTTGGACGCCAATTGCCCCAACAACCGGCGAATCGGGTCGGCGGTGCGCCAGCGCGCCTCGGTGAGAATCAACGGTGCCACCGCCAGGTCGCTGATGGTTTTCGGGCCCTTGAGTCGCTCCGGGTCGGCACTGATATAGCCGACCTGGGCCGACCAGACCGGCTCGCTGACGGTCAGGTTCTGCTGCTTGATCGGCAGCATCACCAGCCCCGCTTCAATTTCGCCCTGGCTCACCAGCTCGGCGATTTCCGAGGAGTTGTAGCCGACGATCTTGATCCGCATATCCGGGTGCTGGGTGCGGAACTGCTCGATCAGGTCCGTGAGGAAATAGTGATGGGCGGTGCCGAAGGTGCCAAAACTGGCCACGCCACCGGACAGTTCACGCACAGCCTGCACCGCTTCATAGCCCTGGCGTGCTGACGTCACCATGCCTTGTGCAAACGGCTGCAGGCGGCGTCCGGCTTCGGTGAGCATCAGTCGGCGATTGGTGCGGATGAACACGTGGGTACCCAGGTGCTCCTCCAGCCGCAGGATCTGCTCGGACAATGAGGGTTGGGAAATATGCAGGCTTTCCGCCGCCTTGGAGAACGTACCGTGCTCGATGGCGGCGAGAAAGTAGTTGAGCTGTTGTAAGGTCATCGCGCTGAACCGTTACCTGTTTGGCTCAACATGACACAGATCAAAGCTGTCGCGAAGAATCAATCACGCCACACGGGCATGCCATGTTCGTCAATTGTCCAGTGCGGGTGGCGCGGTCGCAGGCAGACGCCACCTACCCAGCGTTCTTCCGTTGCATGATCCGGCCAGTAGGCTGCGCCGTTCAGAACCTGGCGACCCAGCGCAGTCAGCGCCAACACCCGCTGCGGCCATTGCAATTGGGCCCCGGACTCGATCAACAGCGGATTCTCGCCATCGATCAACGGCCGCATCAGCGCATGAAACATCATGTCTCCCAGGTACGGCAGTGGTTCACGCTTGCCCATCAGCTCGGCGAACACCCGGCCAAACGGCACCGGCCCGGCTTCATCCACGTATTGCAGGGACAGGCGCTCGGTCAGGGACAAACCGTCCTGCACACCTGGTAACTCCTGCAACTGTCGGCGCAATGCCGGGGCCAGGAAGGGCAGGGAGGTGGAGCTACTCCGGGCCAGTTCCGCCAGCTTGATCGGCGAGCTGGCGCAATACGCCAGCCAGGCCTGTCGCGCCAGTTGCAGCATGTCCTCGTCGACCTGTCGGCGCTGCGGCCACAACCACGCCAATACTTCAGGCGCCAGTTGGCCGATGCCGATAAAACGCTGCACGCCGGGAATACGATCGACTTCGATCAACTCCAGTTTTTCAGGCAGATGCTCAAGCCCAGCCAGCGCGCGAATCAGGAACAATTGATCGTACGCATCCGCCTCACACCACAACACGCTGTGGCCGGCGCTGCCCAGTTGTTCAAGATGGTGATATTCGTCCGCATGCCGGCGCGCCACTTCGGCCTCATCCATGGCAAACACCTGGCTGATATAGCGGCTGCGAACGGCCTGGTATTGCTCGGCAGGCAGGTCCTGCACCGGGCCCATGCACAATGGGTCAATCAGCATCCGGAAGCGGCCCTTGAACCCCGCCACGCCCAGGCTGTGGGCGATATCGTTGCCGCAGCGCCAGTGGGTGGTGCGGGCTTCATCGCTGGCGTCGAAACCTGGATGGCGGGCGGCAAAATCCACCGCATCGACGTGGGCCTTGAGCTTGGGCCAGCTGGGAAAACCGAGTTCCTTGGCGATCGACCATTGGGCATCGGATAAGGTCGGGGTTGCGGCGGCATCGGCGCTTTTCAGGCGCTGCAAAAGTTCCTTGGCGCGCTTGCGTTGCTGCTCAAGGTTGATACGGCCGTTAGTGGACGAGAATGATTGCGACATACGATCTCCTTGTACAAACCTTGTCCGCTTTAAGGTTGGGAGTCGTAGAAATGTGATATTCAGTCAAGGTCTTGGGCGCAGCCCTTTCCGCGGATGGTGGCGTAGATGGCGCCAGGCGGGAAATATAGGCAGTGCAATGATTGATTGCAAGCCGCCTGGTGGATAGCGCCGGGGTTTTGCACAGGAGACGTTCATGAAAGTTGGTGTGATTTCCGATACCCACGGCTTGCTCCGTGCCGAGGCCCTGGCGGCCCTGGAAGGGTGCGAGCAGATTGTTCACGCCGGGGACATCGGTAGCCCGGAGATCCTTGAGTTGCTGGCCTCGATTGCGCCATTGCATGTGGTGCGCGGCAATAACGACCTCGACGCCGCGTGGGCAGAGCATTTGGCTGACCGGCTGGATTTTGACTTGAACGGCTGGCGGGCGTTGCTGGTGCATGACATTGCCGATGTGCCGAAGGAGCTTGATCCGGGCATCCGGCTGGTGATCACTGGCCACTCTCACAAACCATTGATCGAGTGGCACGGCGAGCGGCTGTTTCTCAACCCTGGCAGTGCAGGGCGGCGACGTTTCAAGTTGCCGGTGACCCTGGCGTTGCTTGAGGTGCGCGAGAAATCCATCAAGCCGCGCCTGGTGTCGCTGGAGCCCAAGCGCTGAAGAACGCTGAGGCGAGGGGGCTTGCTGTGGCGAGGGAGCTTGCTGTGGTGAGGGAGCTTGCTGTGGCGAGGGAGCTTGCTCCCGCTGGGCTGCGCAGCAGCCCCAAGAAATTAACGGTGTTTTTTCAGGTGTATCGCAGTGGCTTTATTGGGGCCGCTTCGCCGCCCAGCGGGAGCAAGCTCCCTCGCCACGGGGGACGTGCCCTGTCTTACCATTGCGTCTGAATCAGGAACAAGGATCATCAACGCCATGAGCGTATTAGTCGAAACCCGGGCGCTCACGCGGATGGACGAGCGCCGCCAGCTGCAACTGCTGCAGCCCACGAACTTCCAGCTGCACCGCGCCGACCGCCTATCCATCACCGGTTCATCCGGCTCCGGCAAAAGTGTATTCCTTCGGGCACTCGCCTTGCTCGACGCGCCGACCTCAGGGGATATCCTCTGGAACGGGCAGCCCATCGCCAACGCGCAAGTCCCGCAGTATCGCAGTCGCATCAGCTACCTCTCCCAACGCCCGGCGCTGATCGAAGGCACGGTGGAAGACAACTTGCGTTTCCCCTACAGCCTCAAGGCCTTGCATCACCTGAGTTTCGACCCGCAGGCGGTCAAGGCGCTGCTGGCCCACGCGGGCAAGGAGTCGGGCTTTCTGGCAAAAAATGCCGGGGATTTATCCGGTGGTGAGTCCCAGGTGGTGTCACTGATCCGTACCCTGCAACTCAATCCCGATGTGCTGTTGCTGGACGAACCTACCGCCGCTCTCGACCCGGCATCGTCCGGGGAGGTCGAGGCGTTGATCAGTGCCTGGGCCGAAGCGGATAGCGCTCACGCCTATATCTGGGTGTCCCACGACCTTGAGCAGGCGCAACGCATGAGCACCACCCATTTGCATATGGACGCCGGCGTGCTGACAGGGGGCGTGCAGCCATGAATTATCACGACCTCACGGCACTGGACATGGCCATCGCCGCCTCGCTGATCCTGATCAACGGTGCGCTGTCGCTGTTGTTGCGGCTGGGGCTGGAGCGTCAGCTGTTCTGGGCGGCTGTGCGCACGGTGGTGCAGTTGTTGGCGATCGGTTACCTGCTGGGCTGGGTCTTTGAATTTGCCTACTGGTATGTGGTGCTGCCGCTGATGTGCCTGATGACTCTGATCGCCGGGCTCTCGGCTGCCGGGCGTGGGAAGCGGACCTATGCGGGGCAGCGGGCCGACAGTATTGTGTCGGTGTGGGGCAGTTCCTGGTTGGTGACGGCTGTTGGCCTGTTCGCGATTATCCGGATTCACCCGTGGTACGAGCCGCAGTATGCGATTCCGATCCTTGGGATGATTCTGGGTAATACGCTTACCGGGGTGTCTCTGGGGATTGAGCGTATGACTCAGGAGCTGATCTCCGGCCGCAATACCATCGAGATGATTCTGGCCCTCGGTGGTTCACGCTGGGAGGCGGCGCAGGATGCAATTCGCCAGGCTGTGCGGGCCGGGATGATTCCGACGTTGAACCAGATGACGGTGGTGGGGATTGTGAGCTTGCCGGGGATGATGACTGGCCAGGTGCTGGCCGGGGAAAGTCCGGTGGACGCGGTACGTTATCAGATTGTGATTATGTTTTTGATCGCTGCGTCGTCGGCGTTGGGCACGGTAGGTGCGGTGTTGCTGACCTACCGTCGACTGTTTTCAGCCAGCCATCGTTTCCTGCGGTTCAGGCTCGAAGAGCGGGTGTAGCGCAGGCGCTATCGGATCCCCAAAATGCACCGCAACCCTGTGGGAGCTGTCGAGATCCGGTTCAATCGCCCACACCAAAATCCAGCAACACCTTCATCGCCTGGCTCTTGTCCGCCGCCAGTTCAAACGCCTGCACCGCCTCGCTGAACGGCACGGTGTGGGAGATCACCGGACGCACATCAATCACCTGGCGATTGAGCAAATCCACCGCCTGGGCAAACTCCGAATGGAAGCGGAAGGTGCCCCGCAAGTCGATCTCCCTGCTCACCAGCATATTCAACGGCAGCGAGACCTCGCCACCCAGACCGACCGTCACCAGCACGCTGCGCGGGGCCATGCACTCCAGGCCGTTGCGCAGGGCCTGGGCGCTGCCGGAGACTTCGAACATCACGTCGAAGTAGCCTTTTTCGGCGGTATACCGCTTCAACGCGTCGGCGTCTTCCGCCAGGTTATGAGTACGGCTGGCGCCCATTTTTTCGGCGCAGGCCAAGGGCCCGGCGGACAGGTCCACCGCAACAATTTCCCCCGCGCCCGCTGCCCGCAGGCTGCCGATCAACAGGTTGCCGATGGGCCCGCACCCGGTGACCAATACCCGTTTGCCGAACACCACCCCGGCACGCTGGATGGCATGCAAACCCACAGACAACGGTTCAGCCATTGCACCCTCGGCAAGGCTCACATGATCGGCCAGCAGATGCGCCTGGTGCGTTTCGATCACCAGGCTTTGTTGAAACGCACCCTGCACGTGAGGGAAGGGCATCGCGCTGCCGTAGAAACGCATGTTCAGGCAATGGTTCGGCAGCCCTTGATGGCAATAATGGCAACCCCCGCAAGGCCGCGACGGCGAGACCGACAAGCGTTGGCCAATCTTGAACGGCCCGTCTTCACGGCCTACCGCCTCGATCACCGCCGATACTTCGTGGCCGAGCACCATCGGCTCGCGCAACCGCACGGTGCCGAAGCCGCCGTGCTGGTAGTAATGCAGGTCCGAGCCGCAGATCCCGCCCCGGGCAATGCGCACCCGCAGTTGGTCGGGCGTCAGTGCCTGGGGTTCGGTTTGCGGTTCTACCCGCAGGTCTTTCGAGGCATGGCAGACAATCGCGTGCATGAAATTCTCCAGGTTACAGCGAGGCGGTGATGCCACCGTCCACGTACAGGATATGACCGTTGACGAAACTTGCCGCGTCGCTGGCAAGGAAAACCGCAGCGCCCGCCAGTTCGGCGACGTCACCCCAGCGCCGGCTCGGTGTGCGCTGCACCAGCCAGTCGCTGAATTCGGGGTTGGCCACCAGGTTGGCGTTCAGTTCGGTCTTGAAATAGCCGGGGCCGATGCCATTGACCGTCAGCCCGTGGGGGCCCCAGTCGATGGCCATGCCTTTGGTGAGCATTTTCAGCGCACCTTTGCTGGCGGCATACGGGGCGATGCCCGGGCGCCCCAGTTCGCTTTGCACCGAGCAGATATTGATGATGCGCCCCCGCTTGCGCGGGATCATCGCCCGGGCCACGGCCTGGCCGACCAGGAAGGCGCTGTCCAGGTTGGTGCTCATCAACTCGCGCCAGTGGGTTTCGCTGTAGTCCTCCAGCGGCCCGCGACGTTGCATGCCCGCGTTGTTGACGAGGATGTCCAGCGGGCCCAGGCGCTCTTCGATCTCCGCCACTGCGGCCAACACCGCCGCGCCGTCGGTGACATCGAACGCCTGGGTGTGCACCTCCAGGCCTTCCGCCGCCAGCAACGCGGCACTGTCACGCAAGGTGCTGCGGTTGCGCCCGTTGAGCACTACCCGTGCGCCAGCCTGGGCCAGGCCACGGGCGATGGCCAGGCCGATGCCGGCGCTGGAGCCGGTGATCAAGGCCAGGCGGCCGTCGAGGCGGAAACTGTCTAAAACACGCTGCATGGGGCGATCTCCGAAGACTGAGACAGGTGATCAACACTATCAATCCGAGTGCGGGGCGCCGCTCTCATTGTTATACGTCAAACCCTGTCATATCGTGCATCACGGGCCTTACTTCAGCGCAGCCCGGGCCCGGCGTCCAATTTTCATTTGTGATGGGGTGATCAATAATCGTGATAACCGGAGCCAACCTGATGGAACTCAAGCACCTGCGCGCCTTTGTCGTGCTCGCCCAGGAACTGCATTTCGGCCGGGCGGCCGCGCAGTTGTCGATCGTGCAACCGGCGCTGAGCATGCAGATCAAACTGCTCGAAAGCGGCCTGGGCGTGCGCCTGCTCGACCGCAACCGGCACTCGGTCACACTGACGGAAGCCGGGCGGGTGTTTCTGCCGGAAGCCCTCGCCACCCTGCACCAGGCTGCCCGCGCCGCCGATGCCGCCCGGGCTTCGAACCGCGGGGAGATCGGCCGGGTGCGCCTGGGATTTGTCTCGTCGGTATTGCCGCAATTGCTGCCCGGGTTGATTCGTGCGGTGCACCAGCGCTACCCGCGAATTGAACTGGAGCTCAAGGACATGCCCGGCCCGGATCAGGCGGCTGCGTTGAAAAACGGCCAGCTGGATTTCGGCCTGATGCGTTTGCCGGCGGCCTATCCCGGCGTGCAGACCCTTGAGGTGTTGCAGGAAAGCTTCGTGGTCGCCTTGCCCGGCGAGCATCCGTTGGCGACCCAGGAAACCATTCAGCCGACGGACTTGCTCAAGGTGCCGGTGTTCATCCTGGCCCGGCGTTATGCACCGGGTTTCTACGATGAATTCGTGCAGGCGATGGGCGTGCCGCTGGAGATCGCCTCCGAACTCGGCGAGTTCACCACCATGCTGGCGCTGGTCTCGGCCGGGCTGGGTGTGGGTGTGTTGCCGCTGCAGGCGGCCCGGGCGCTGCCGGCCAATTGCGTGTCCAGGCACCTGGCGTTGGGGGCGTTCCGGGCCAGGACCGGCCTGGCGTGGACCGAGCTCGACAGCCCGGTGAAAACCACCCTGTTCAACCTGATCGACGAGTTGTTTGGCGATTGATTGTTTCATCCGGTGAAATGCTGGATTGTAAAAACTGGCTATTCTGCTGCGTGCCGTAGCGGTGGAACATAAGCGTTATCGACCCGATCACCGGGTCGAGTCCCTGGCACATCGCGGAGCCCGTCATGATCAAACTGTACCGTTACCCCTTGTCTGGCCATTCCCACCGGGTTGAGTTGATGCTGTCGCTGCTGGGCGTGCCCGCTGAGCGGGTGCACGTCGATCTGAAGCAAGGCGCGCACAAAACCCCTGAGTTCCTGGCCACCCTCAACAGCTTCGGCCAGGTGCCGGTGATCGATGATAACGGCGTGGTGCTGGCAGACTCCAACGCGATCCTGGTGTACCTCGCCGGCCAATATGGCACCGCCCAGTGGCTGCCGACCGAGCCTTTGGCCCAGGCCCGTGTGCAGCGTTGGCTCTCGGCTGCGGCAGGGCCGCTGCACACCGGGCCGGCTGCGGCGCGATTGATCACTGTGTTCGGTGCCGCGCTGGATGCCGAGGCGACCATCAGCCGCTCCCACGCATTCCTCAAAGTGGTAGAGCACCAGTTGGAGCAGAGCCGTTTTCTCACCGGTGACCTGCCGACGATTGCCGATATCGCGCACTACACCTACATCGCCCATGCGCCGGAGGGGAATGTCGCGCTGGACGACTATCCGCAGGTTCGCGCCTGGCTGGACAGCATCGAGGCGCTGCCGGGGTTTGTGGGTATGCAACGCACGGCTGTGGGCCTGGCGAAGGTTTGAAGATTTTGTGGCGAGGGAGCTTGCTCCCGCTGGACCGGGCTGGCGCTCCAGTGCGCAGCGCACCCAGGATTTTGGGGCCGCTACGCTGCCCAGCGGGAGCAAGCTCCCTCGCCACAACCGCTCCCAAGCCACTGGTTTGGTGGACCACATTCGATTAAGGGGACCCATGGACCGTTTCCAGGAAATGCAGATTTTCCTCGCCGTCGCCGAAGAACAGGGCTTTGCCGCGGCGGCCCGGCGCCTGAACATCTCGCCCCCCAGCGTGACCCGCGCGATTGCCGCGATGGAGGCGCGTATTGGCACCCAGTTGCTTTCGCGCACCACCCGCAGCCTGCACCTGAGCGAGGCCGGCCAGCGTTACCTGGACGATTGCCGGCGCATCCTCGCGGAGTTGACTGAGGCCGAAGAAGCGGCAGCAGGCAGCTTCTCGATCCCGTGGGGGCACCTGACGGTCACCGCGCCGGTGTTGTTCGGCGAGTTGTTCGTCGCGCCAATCCTGGGGGAGTACCTGGACCTGTTTGCCCAGGTCAGCATCAACGCCTTGCTGGTGGACCGTGTGGTCAACATGACCGATGAAGGCGTCGATGTGGCCGTGCGCATCGGGCATTTGCAGGAACCCGGCCAGCAGGCGATCAAGGTCGGCGAGGTGCGTCGCGTAGTGTGCGCGGCGCCGGCTTACCTTGAGCGGCACCGGCCACTGCACCCCGGGCAACTGCGTGAGGCGAAGATTGTCACGTCGTCTTCCAGCCAGTTGGTCAGCGAATGGCAGTTCAGGGAAGGCGGCCAGCCGTTGAGCGTGGCCGTTGAGCCGCGCCTGGTAGTCACCGCCAACAACGCGGCGATCAACCTCGCGCGCCTGGGCTGGGGCGTCACACGGGTGTTGTCTTATCAGGTGGCCAGCGATGTGCGTGCAGGCGCACTGGAAATCATCCTGCAAGACTTCGAACCGCCGGCCTTGCCGATCCATGTGGTGTTCCAGAACAACGCCCGGGTACCGGCGAAGGTCAACACGTTCGTGGATTTTCTGGTCAGCCGGCTGGGGCAGGATGCTGCGCTCAACCCATCGATGCAGCGGCCGGCCTGATGGACCGCTATCGCGACATGCAGATCTTCCAGGCGCTGTCCCGGCAGCCGAGCCTGGCCGCGGCAGCCCGCTCCCTGGGCATCTCGGGGCCCACTGTGATCCGCGCGATTGACCGGCTGGAGACGCGCTTGCGCGTGCCATTGGTACAGCGCAGCACCCGGGGCATTCGCCTCACCGAAGCCGGGGCGACGTTCATGGCCGACTGTTCGCGGATCCTTGACGGCGTGAGCGCCGCCGAAGCATCTGCCCAGGGTGCGCACGCGCAGGCCGAGGGAAACCTGCGGGTGTATTTTCCGTTGCTGTTCAGCCGTTATGTGATGGCGCCGCTGTTGGCCGGCTACCTGGAGCGCTATCCCGGAGTCCGCCTGTTTGCCCATTACCACGATCATTATCCGAACCTCAATGAAGACGGCCTGGACGTGGCAGTCCTGGTGGGGGAGCTGCCCGGTTCATCCCTGATTGCCCGGCCCGTGGGCCAGGTGCGCAACATCGTCTGCGCCAGCCCCGGCTATCTGCAAAGCCATGGCGAACCGGTGCAACCGGAGGCGCTCAAGGAGCATCGGCTGGTCGCCAGCCAGGCGTATTCGAATTGGGTGCAGTGGGATTTCCAGGGCGCCAGCATCAAGGCCCGGGCGCGTCTCGGTTGCACCACGGTGCAGGGCGCGATCAATGCGGCGGTGCAGGGCGCAGGGTTGATCCGGTGCTTGAGCTACCCGGTCCACGAGCACCTGGCGAGCGGGCAACTGTGTCGAGTATTGCAGGCCCATGAACCGCCGCCGCTGCCGGTGCATGTGGTCTACCGCGAAGGGCGCAACGCTTCGATGCGGGTGCGCAGTTTTGTCGATTTCAGCGTGGCGGCATTGCGTGAACATCCGGCGTTTCATTCACCGAGGGCTTGATCATGAATCACCAGGACGCGTCCCCCGTTTCGCCATGGCATGCCGGCGAGCGGCAGTTGCAGCAAAGTGCCGGCGTGGCCGAGCGCATGGAGGTGATCGGCGCGAAGGTGATACGGGATCACTTGCCGGAGCAGCATCGGGCTTTTTATGAGTTGTTGCCCTATCTGGTCGTGGGGGCCGTGGATGAGCAGGGGCTGCCCTGGGCCACGCTGCTGGAGGGCACGCCGGGGTTTGCGTATTCGCCGGACCCCTACAGCTTGCGTATCGACAGCCTGCCTGCGGAGAGTGACCCCGCCGGGAGCGGGCTGAAACAAGGCGCGTCGGTCGGGCTGTTGGGCATTGACCTGAATACGCGGCGGCGTAATCGCATGAATGGGGTTATTGGGGCTGCCGGCGTCGACGGATTTACCGTGGCGGTGGTGCACACGTTTGGAAATTGCCCGAAGTACATCCAGTTGCGTGCGGTGGATCCGGGGGCCCGGGGGCAGCGCGCTGCGGGAGGTATTGTGCGGCGCGCGAACTCGCTCGATGACGCTGACCGGGCGCTGATTCGCAGCGCTGATACGTTTTTCGTCGCCAGCTATGTGGACCTGGAAGGAGATGCGGCCAAGCGTTCGGTGGACGTTTCACACCGAGGCGGCAACAGTGGGTTTGTGCGGTTGGAGGGAGAGGTGCTGACGATTCCCGATTTTACCGGCAACTCGTTTTTCAACACCTTGGGCAATGTGCAGGTCAACCCGGTTGCGGGCTTGCTGTTTGTGGATTTTGCTACGGGTGATGTGTTGCAGGTGGCCGGGCGGGCCGAGGTGATTCTTGAAGGAGATGAAGTGGCCACGTTCGAGGGGGCTGAGCGGTTGTGGAAGGTGACCGTGGAACACGTGGTCCGAAGGGATGCGGCGCTGGCGCTGCGTTGGCAGTTCGAGGGGTTTTCTCCCTACAGCCTGGCGTTGGGGCCTTGGAAAGCCTGAGTGGGGGGCTGCACCCCTCGCGCAGTTGAGCTTTAACTCAGCCGCACGAGGGGGAGTGTATAGGCGGGCCTAGCGAGGCCGGCCGATAGGTCTGTCGAGTTTGTCACATCGGATGGGTACGCAGGCCGTGCCAGGCCCCAACGCCTGCTTCTGGTTTTCCAGGCCGGTGCCACGCCTCTTTCCAGCCATTACTGCATTCAGCATGTCTGCTCCTTGACTCGATTGCATTGATTCATGGCGATAATTTATTCCGCGAGGATCTCGCGATAACGTTTCTGGTAATCGTCGTAAGACGTGCTTTCCTGCATCAACTGCTCAAGCTTTTTCTTCTTGTAGGCTGCTTTGTCGAGTGCGGGTGGTGCATTGGAACTGGCCGCTGGTGGTGTGCTTGCCCGGTATACCGGATTGGGAAAGAGTTGATCGGTCAGCTCGATGATTTTGTTCTGCGCATCGATAAACTTGTCGAGGCGACCACCGCCCCACGACGCGTCGTATTCCGCCTGGCCGACCTGACGGCCCTGTTCATACACACGGATATCGGCGTAGTACATGTACAGCGCCATGTCCCATGTCCACTTGCCAATGTAGGTCGTCGACAGCGTGCATACGGAGGGTGGACTGCCGGCTGCCACCTCGCGTGTCTGGAAACCTTTGCTCCTCAGCTGTGCCGTGTAGGTGGTATTGAATCCGGCACGCAGGCCTTCGGCAGGAATCAGGCAAATTTCCGGTGGCTGATCGTTGGACAGGGTGGCCGGGGCGACGGTTTGCTTGATGCTGCAACCCGTGATGGTGAGGGTCATAGCGATCAGTATCGGAGCGAGCGGTATGCGCATAGCGGCCTCCATGTCATCAATAGTGGCTGGATGATAGCACTGCTTTCCCTCCTTATCTCGTAAGGACTATTCGTGCCTCTGCGGCAAATCTGAATTGCGCTGTACCCTGTGTTTGGTGCGGCCTGCGGGCGCAATACTGCAGCGGTTTTTGCCTGCCCGATAAAGGGTTGTCCCGAGGTTTCCCAATGAATGCACCAAGCCGCCTTGCGCTGCTGATCACCGCCACGGCTGCCCTCAGCGCCTGTGGTGATTCCTCCAAACTGCCGTTTCAGGCCGGTGTGGGGCCAAGCCCGCAACTGCCCGAACCCACTGCATCACTGATCCCGACACTCAAGGTTTCCAAGGCTGTCGGCTGGCCCGGTAATGCCCAGCCAACGGCGCCCGATGGGTTCACGGTAACGGCGTTGGCCGCGGACCTTGACCATCCGCGCTGGGTGTACACCTTGCCCAATGGCGACGTGCTGGTAGCCGAGAGTAACCATCCGCCCATGCCTGAAGGTGCCACGGACGGCGGCACGGGTTTGCTCGCCTGGGCGCGTCGTACCGCGATGGGGTTTGTGATGGGGCGGGTCGGTGCCGATACGCCGAGCGCCGACCGGATCACGCTGCTGCGGGACGCCGACGGTGATGGGCGTGCCGAGGTGAAGAGTGAGTTTCTCGGTGGGCTGACGTCGCCGTTTGGCATGGCGTTGGTGGGGGATGAGTTGTATATCGGCAATGCCGATGCGGTGGTCAAGGTGCCTTATGTTCGGGGCCAGACTCACATCGATGCCGTGCCGGTGAAGGTCACTGATCTGCCTGCCGGGATCAATCATCACTGGACCAAAAACGTCCTGGCCAATCCTGAGGGTACCAAGCTTTATGTGACCGTCGGGTCCAACAGCAATGTGGGTGAGAATGGGCTTGAGGCCGAGGAAGGGCGTGCTGCGATCTGGGAGTTGGATCTTGCCAGTGGGCAGAAGCGTCTGTTCGCCAGTGGGTTGCGCAATCCCAATGGGCTGGCGTGGAAACCCGGCTCTACGCAGTTGTGGACGGTGGTCAACGAGCGCGACGAGATCGGCAGCGATCTGGTGCCGGATTACCTGACGTCGGTGCGGGACGGCGCGTTCTACGGTTGGCCGTGGAGTTATTACGGGGCTCACGTTGACAGCCGGGTGCAGCCGCCGCGTCCGGACAAGGTCGCCCAGGCGATTGCACCGGACTACGCGCTGGGGACTCACGTTGCGCCGTTGGGCCTGACGCTTTCCGATGCGCGGGGGATGCCAGCGGTGTTTGCCGATGGGGTATTTGTGGGGGAGCATGGATCCTGGAACCGTAATCCGCAGGCGGGGTACAAGGTGGTGTTTATTCCGTTCCGGGACGGAAAGCCGTCGGGTGTGCCTGTTGATTTCCTGACTGGGTTTTTAAATGGTGATGGAGAGGCTCAGGGGCGTCCGGTGGGTGTAGCGTTGGACGGGCAGGGCGCGTTGCTGGTGGCGGATGATGTGGGGAACAAGGTGTGGCGGGTGGCACGGGTAAGACCTTAGGGTTTTGCTCTTACAGCGGCTCACGGTCCACTGTAGGAGCTGGCTTGCCGGCGATGGCATCAACTGGGTGTACCTGATGCACCGAGGTGTCTGCATCGCCGGCAAGCCAGCTCCTACAGAAAAGCGCTTGGCTTTTAACACTCAGGTCGGCTTTCAGGCCGCCGTGCTCTTGCTTTTGATCTTGATCTGACTGCCCCAATAAGCTCGAGGCCGAACGCAGGTATTGCGCAGCGGCCCTCGCTGTAAGAGCGAAACCATAGGTAGCCGTTACCCAGATAACGGATATACACCCATACCAAAAGAGTATCAAACCATACCAACCCGATATTAGACGAAAGCAAAACCAGCAGAGGAAACTACCCACAATTACAAAAATACCTAAAGAGTATAAAAAATGCCCACCCACTCCTCATGGATCGTACTGTCCATCACCGGCCTGTACATGCTCAGCCTGGCACTGATCAGCTACGGCGTGCGCCGCCACTCCCGCAGCGCCAACAACTACACCACCGGCGGCGGCCACTTCCCGGCGTTCCTGATCGGCTTCCTGATGCTCTCGGAATTTATCGGCACCGCAGTCAGCATCGGCACCGCCCAAACCGGTTTCAAGGTCGGCATCTCCGCCGCTTGGAACCTGTTCGCCCTGGCCCTGGGCTTCGTACTCTTCGCCTGGCTACTGGCACGCAAATACAAGGACCTGGGCGACAACACCATCTCCGGCGTACTCGCGCGCAACTACGGCCAACGCACCCGCTTCGCCACGTCGATCATCACCATCTTTGCCCTGGAGATCGTCGCCGTCTCGATCTACGCCAGCGGCGGCGCCGTATTGGCCAGCGTGATGCAAGTAGACCGAACCCTGGCGATCGTGATCGTCGGCGTAGTCTCGGTGGCATACGTCAGCATCGGCGGCATGCGCTCAGTGATCTACACCAACTTCGTCCACGCCGCCCTGAAATACCTGGGCGTCGGCCTGGCCTTGTGGTTCGGCTTGAAGCAGGTGGGCGGCATCGGCCAGCTGCAAGCGCAATTGCCCGCCAGCATGTTTGACTGGACCGCCGTGGGTTGGGGCCAGATCATCGCGTGGATGATCGCCGGGATCGGTTCGATCTTCTCCACCCAATACGTAATCCAGGCGGTGAACACCGTCAGCCATGCAGGCAAGGCCCAGCGCGCCTGTTTCTACGTGGCGGTGCTGATGGTGCCGTTCGGCATCGGCGCAGCACTGATCGGTATGTGCAGCGCGGTGCTGTTCCCCCATGTCGACTCCCTGCAAGCCTTCCCCACCCTGATCGCCAGCATGGACCAACTGACGGCCGGGCTGGTGGTGGCAGGCCTTGCCGGCTCGCTGTTCGGCACCATTTCGGCGGTGAGCATGGGCTCGGCGACGTTGTTGCTGCGAGACTTCTACGAGCCATGGTTCAACCCGGAAAAAAGCGACGCCAAGTCCCTGCGCTTCGTGCGCCTGGCGACCATCGCTGTCGGCCTGTTGCCGATTGCCCTGGCACTGACCTCGGACAAGGTGCTGATGATCGCCTTCCTCGGCAAGGCGTTGCGCGCCTCCCTGGCCGTGCTGGTGTTGATGGTGTTCTACGCGCCGAAATTCGGCACGGCGGCCGGGGCATTCCTGAGCATCATTGCCTCGTTGCTCGCGACCGTGGGCTGGTTCCTCGCCGGTAATCCGTGGGGCATCGACAACGCCTACATCGCCCTGTTCACGCCGTTGATCATCATGGGCATCAGCCATGTGACGCGCCGCAGGACACCGGCCGAACCCCTGGTGGCAGCCACGAGCTGAGGTAGGATGGCAGCCTCACCCAAAAGGAACTTGTGAAATGCTGCCGATTCGCACCCCGTTGATCCTGCACCCCGGCTTGTCTACCGCTACCCGGCGGGTCTGGCTGAAGCTCGAGAACCTGCAACCCTGTGGCTCGTTCAAGTTGCGCGGCATGACCACGCTGTGCGCCTACGCGGCGAGCCAGGGCAAGACCACGGTGGTATGCCCCTCCGGGGGCAATGCCGGGCTGGCCACGGCCTTCGCGGCGCGCGGCCTGGAGTTACAGGCGCGGATCGTGGTGCCGACCACCACCCCCGAAGCCACCCGCGCACGCATCCGCCAGGCCGGGGCCGAGGTGGTGGTGCACGGTGATCTGTGGGATCAATCCAATGAGCTGGCGCTGCAACTCTCCGAATCACCTGAGGCACTGTATGTGCCGGCCTTTGATCACCCGCTGTTGTGGGAAGGCCACAGCAGCATGATCGATGAGATTCTCGAGGACTGCCCTCAGGTGGGCGCCATCGTGACCTCGGTGGGTGGCGGTGGACTGCTCGCGGGCGTTCTGACGGGCCTGGAGCGTCATGGGCGGTTCGGCTGCAAGGTGATTGCGTGTGAAACGGCGGGCGCGGCTTCGTTTGCTGCTGCCGTAGAGGCTGGAAAGCCCGTGCGGCTGGCGAAGATCGATACCGTGGCCAAGTCGTTGGCCGCGACCCAGGTGGCGGCGTGGCCGGTGCAGCATATCGGCAGGTTTGCCCATCAATGCGTGGTGTTGAGTGATGCCGACGCGATGATGGGCGTGGCGCGGTACGCCGATGATTTACGCCAGTTGGTGGAACCGGCATGTGGGGTTTCGTTGGCCGTGGCGTATCTGGAGCATGGGGCGATTGCCGGGATTGAGGATGTGGTGGTGATTGTGTGTGGTGGGGTAAGCATCAGTGCCGAAACGGTTGCCCAGTGGCAAAACACGGTCTCTCTATGATCGTTCCCACGCTCCGCGTGGGAACGCCGCCCTGGACGCTCCGCGTCTGCTCTTGAAGTCGTGACGCGGAGCGTCACAGGATGCATTCCCACGCAGAGCGTGGGAACGATCAATTCAGGCATCCTGCAGGATCAGATCCGCGCCCTTCTCCGCCACCATCAACACCGCCGCATGGGTATTGCCCGAGGTCACGTTGGGGAAAATCGACGCATCGACAATCCGCAGCCCTTGCATCCCGTGCACCTTCAGGCGCTTGTCCACCACCGACACCAGCGGGTCCGAGCCCATGGCGCATGAGCCACACAGGTGATAGATCGAGCCGCTGTTCTCGCGGAAGTACTGCAGCATCTGCTCATCGGTTTGCACCGCCGGCCCCGGCAATACCTCGGCCACAGTAACGCCCTTGAGCGCCGGCGCCTGCATGATCTTGCGCATCAGCCGGCTGCCCTGGATCACCTCGTCGATGTCCTTTTGGGTGCTCAGGTAGTTGGGGTCGATCAAGGCCGCGTCCCGTGGGTTTTTCGAGGCGATGCGGATCGTCCCGCGGCTGGTAGGCCGGCACGGGTTGAAGCACAGCAGGAAGCCTGAATACGGCTCGGGCTTGAGGCTGGCCTTGTTGTTTTTCGGGATCTGGTACGACAGCGGGTTGAAGTACAGCTGCAGATTGGGGTGCGCCTGCCCTTCGTTGCCGCGAAAGAACCCGCCGGCCTGGTTGACGCTCATGGCCAGCGCGCCCTTGCGGGTCAGCAGGTATTTGAGGCCGAGTTTGAACTGGCCAAACAGCGAACTGAGCTGGTCGTTCAGGGTCGGGATATTGGCCTTGTAGTAATAACTGGCGCAGAGGTGGTCCTGCAGGTTCTGCCCCACTGCAGGCAGGTCCTTGACCAGCGGGATGTTGTGTTCGGCGAGCAATTGCTTGTCCGCCACACCCGACAGTTGCAGGATCTTCGGCGTATCCACCGCCCCGGCGCACAGGATCACCTCCTTGCGCGCGGTAAAGGTGCGAACCACGCCGTGCTGGGTCACGCTGATGCCGGTGGCGCGCTGCTGATCGTCGAACAGCACGCGGTCTACCAGCGCATGCAACTCCACGGTCAGGTTCGGCCTACCCAACGCCGGGTGCAGGTGCGCAAAGCTGCTGGAGCAGCGCTCACCGTTACGGGTGTTGACGTCATAGAGGCCCGCACCTTCGAAGTTCGGCCCGTTGAAGTCATCGCTCAGGCCATAGCCCAATTGCTCGCAGCCCTTGAGAAATACATCGCAGATGGCATGGGTCTGGCCCTTCATCGGGGTGATGCTGATGGGGCCGCTGCTGCCGTGGTATTCGGTGTCGCCCAGGGGGTGATTTTCCAGCTTGCGGAAGTACGGCAGCACGTCCTTGAAGCCCCAGCCGTCGTTGCCATTAGCCGCCCAGTCATCGAAATCATGGGCCTGGCCGCGCACGTAGATCATGGCGTTGATCGAGCCGGAACCGCCCTGCACCTTGCCCCGCGGGGCATAGATGGCACGGTCGGCCAGCTGTTTTTGCGGCTGGCTGTAGTACATCCAGTTGAAGGTCGGGTTGTAGTACATCTTGGCGAAACCGACCGGGATCTTGAACCACCAGGAGCTGTCCTTGCCGCCGGCTTCCAGCAGCAATACCGAATGCTCGCCCGAGGCGGAGAGTCGGTTGGCCAGGACGCAACCTGCGGCGCCGGCGCCGGCGATGATGTAGTCGTATGTCATTCACGGTTACCGCATAAGTCGTTTTTTTTAGCCCTTGGCGGGCGAAGTGTCTTTCACGTCAGCAGGCGTGGGCGCCATTTGCAGGTGCAGCCGCTCGCCGGTGTACGGCGTGTGCTTGCGCACCACGTCCATGTTCAGCTCCACCCCAAGGCCCGGCTCGGTGGACGGGATGATGTAGCCGTCCTCCCATTGCAGCGGCTTGGTCAGCACTTCGGCATGGAAGCCGCCCCAGGTCATGATGCTTTCCTGGATCAGGAAGTTCGGCGTGCACGTGGCCAACTGGAAACTCGCCGCTGCGCCGATCGGTCCGTTGTACAGGTGCGGGGCGATCTGCGCGTAGTAGGCCTCGGCCATGCTCGCGATTTTCTTGGCTTCCAGCAGGCCGCCGCAGCGGGCCACGTTCATTTGCAGGATCGATGCACCACCGGCCTGCAAGAGCTTGAAGAACTCGTACTTGGTGGTCAGGCGCTCGCCGGTGGCGATGGGAATGCTGGTCTTGGCCGCGACCTGGGCCATGGCCTCTTCCTGACCCGGAGGCACCGGTTCTTCGAACCACAGCGGGTCGTATTTCTCCAGGCGCTTGGCCAGGCGAATCGCCGACGAGGGCACCATCTGCCCGTGGGTGCCGAACAGCAGGTCGCACTTGTCGCCCACCGCCTCGCGAATCTTGCGGCAGAAGGTTTCGCAGCGTTCCAGCACTTCCAGGGAGATCTGGTGGCCGGAGTACGCGGTGTACGGGCCTGCCGGGTCGAACTTCACGGCGGTGAAGCCCTTGTTCATGTTCTCGATCGCGCATTCGGCGGCCAGGTCCGGGTCGTCGTAGTCGTACTCGCCCTTGCTGTTGACCGGGTACAGGTAGGTGTAGGAACGCAGGCGTTCGTTGACCTTGCCCCCCAGCAACTCATAGACCGGTTTGTTGGCGGCCTTGCCGATGATGTCCCAGCAGGCCATTTCCAGGCCGCTGACCACGCCCATCATGGTCAGGTCGGGACGCTGGGTGAAGCCGCTGGAGTACGCCTGGCGGAAGAAGCGCTCGATATGGTGCGGGTCGTGGTTGAGCAGGTAGCGCTCGAACACGTCCTCGATGATCGGCAGCATGGCCTTGGGGCCGAAGGTGGCGGCGTAGATCTCGCCCACGCCTTCGATGCCGCAGTCGGTTTTCAGTTTGACGAACAGCCAATACATGCCGCCGATGTGCGGCGGCGGTACGGCGACAATATGGGTTTCAAGGGCGACGATTTTCATCTCAGGCACCTGTCTGGTTGAATTTTTTACGATTGATCCGGGCGCGCAAGGTCAGGGCCGCGAGGGTCCCGAGCACGCCGATGAAGGCGATGTAGCCGAAGTACAGGTTGTAGCCGACCTGCCCCGGGTATGTGTCGGTGAGGTAGCCATTGATCAGCGGGATAAAGGTGTCCGGCAGGTAACCCACCACCGAGACGATGCCGATGGCCAGGCCGGTGATGCGCAGCGGGATGTCGCAGCTGTCGAGGATCGCCCAATACAGGCCGCGAATCGCGTAGGTCATCAGGCCGATAAAGATCACCGTGCCGATCAGCAAGCCGAGGCTGCCAATGGCCGGGAACACGATCAGGCCAACCATCGCCAGGGTTACCAGCAGCAGCGCGACGATCAGCACCGAGATGTTCGAAAACTTGTCCCCCAGCCAGCCGCCGCCGATCCCGCCGATGGGCCGCATCCACAACTTGATGGTGGTGATGGTGCCGGCCATCACGGCGGTCATGCCGCTGCCTTGCAGGTAATCGGAGAAGCTGTAGGTGGCCCAGAACATGTGGTAACCGCAGAACACGATGGCGGTCACCAGCCACAGCTCGGGGATTTTCACCAGGGTGGTGAGGTCGGCGATCAGGTTGAACTTGCCCTTCTCCACCGCCGCAGTTTCGGCCATGGACTTGGGGTCCTTGAGCAGCACCAGCACACAACCAATGGCGATACACACGAACGAATACAGGTACACCACGTGCTTGAAGCCTTCGGCCGCAGTTTGGCTGCGGGTCTCGGTGGCGTAGGCGAACAGCCCCAGGGCCACGGTCGCCAGCAAGGCTTCCACCAGGCCACGGCCGCCGTCGAGGATGCCGAAGAAGCGGCCCTGCTCACTGTGATGGGCGATCATCTTCACCCGCTTGAGCACCGAAGCCCAGAAGGTCAGGCCGGTGGTCAGGCCCCAGCAGCCGAAGATGATCATCAGGCCGGTCATCGACGGCACAGTGGAGTACCAGATACCCAGGGCCCCGGTGGCCACCAACGAAAAGAAGATCAGGAAGCGTGGCGGCAGGCGATCGGCCAACCAGCCGCTCGGCAGGTAGCTGAGCAGGAAGATCGTACCGAGCATCGAGTACAGATAACCCAGCTGGCTGTGGTTGATCTGGAACACCTCGAGCATGGTGGTCTGGTAGACCTGGCGCAGGTAGAGGATCGGGTAGATCGCCCCGGCAGCCAGTACCAGCAACATCAATTGGAAGTAGCGACTGGCCTTGTCGCTTTTAGCCGCGGACACGGCATCGAAACCCTGGGCAACGGGTGCAGGCTTGGACATCTTGTAGACCTCGGGCACCCACTGAGCAGGTGCCCCGATAATTGTTTTTATTAAGGTAAAGCCGGTGATCGGTGAATCAGTACTTCATGACCACCAAACGGGTCTGGGTGAATTCAAGCATCCCGTGCTTGCCGTCATCGCCGCCCAGCCCTGAGCGTTTCCAGCCGGCGTGGAAACCCTGGTAAGGGTCGGCCGGGGTCCGATTGACGTACAACTCGCCGGCCTCGATGGCGTTGGCGACTTTCATGGCCGTGCGGTAGTTCTCGGTATAGAGCACCGACGACAGGCCGAACTGGTGATCGTTGGCCATGGCCAGCGCTTCGTCGATATCGCGGTACTTGAGCACCGGCAGCACCGGGCCAAAGATTTCTTCCTGGATGATTTCCATGTCCTGGCGGCAGGCGCTGAGCAGCGTCGGGGGGTAGAAATGGCCCGGACCTTCGGGGAGTACGCCGCCTGTTTCCAGTACAGCACCGTCGGCGATGGCGCGCTCGACCATGGCGTGAATATTCTGCCGGGAGCTGGCGTTGACCAGTGGGCCCATCAGGCCCGCATCCGTGGCACGGTCACCGAATTTGACGGCGCTGATCTTGGCCTTGAGCAGGGCCAGGAATCGGTCATAGACGCTTTCCTGCACATACACCCGCTCGACGGCCGTGCACAGTTGGCCGCAGTGGGTGGTCTTGGAAGCGATGATGTCGCTGGCGGCTTTTTCCAGGTCGGCGTCGGCCTCGATGATCGCCGGGGTCTTGCCGCCCAGCTCCAGGGACGGCTTGGCGATGTTGGCCTTGCAGTAGTCGAGCACGATGCGCCCGGCGTTGACGCTGCCGGTCAGGGTGATCAGGCCCACGGCCTTGTGGGTGCACAGGGCGGCGGCGGTGGCGTGATCCATGGTCAGGATGTTGATCACGCCGGCCGGCATGCCCGACTGCTCGACGGCACGGGCGATTTCAAAGGCGGACAACGGCGTGTTGTTGCTCGGGCGCACCACCACGGTGTTGCCGGCAATCAGCGCCGGGGCGATTTTGCGCAGCAGGGTATAGACCGGGTAGTTGAACGGAATCAGACAAGCCACGACGCCAATCGGCTCGCGTTGCAGGAACAGGTTTTCGTCCGGGGTGTCGCTGGGGATGATTTCGCCTTCGATGCGGCGTGCCCATTCGGCGTGGTAGCGGGTGATCTGGGCGGCGTAGCGCGCTTCGTTGCTGGCGTCGTCGAGGCTTTTGCCGGATTCGCTGGCCAGCGCCCGGCCTATGCTTTCAGCGCAGGTTTCGAGGGCGGCGGCGAAAGCCCGCAGGTGTTCGGCGCGCTGGATGCTGGTGAGCTTGCCCCAGGTTTTCTGTGCGCTGGCGGCGGCATCGACGGCCGCAATGGCTTCATCAGGGGTGGCGGCGGACACCCGGCCTACCTGGGCCTCGGTCGCGGGGTTGTAGACCGCGATTTGGGCGGTGCTGGCAGGTTCGGCGAAGTGGCCGTTGTAAAAGTTGCGCTCGATTTGCATATGGTTTTTTGCCCAATCGTTGTTGTTTTGCGAGTGACTTGCAGTTTTGTCATTGGGCGGGGGTTGGACAAACGATTTATTGACGGGGGTAACGTGCGAAAAATGCAGGTTAGTGGCTGATCCGTATTAATGACCCGGGTCTGAGTCTGTATTGTTCTACCCATACTTCCTACAGTGCCGCCCACTTGGAACCGTGGGAGGACTAAGCATGCAACCACCATCAACCGCACAGGCCTACAACTACAAGGTCGTGCGTCAATTCGTCATTGCAACCATCGTCTGGGGCGTGGTCGGCATGGCCATGGGCGTGTGGATCGCCTCGCAACTGGTGTGGCCCGAGATGAACCTCGACCTGCCGTGGACCACCTTCGGCCGCCTGCGCCCGCTGCACACCAGCCTGGTGATTTTCGGCTTTGCCGGCAGCGCGCAATTCGCCGCCAGCTACTACGCAGTACAGCGCACCTGCCAGGTACGGCTGTACTCGGACAAGCTCGCTGCCTTTACCTTTTGGGGCTGGCAGTCGGTGATCGTGATCATGCTGGTCAGCCTGCCACTGGGTTACACCACCACCAAGGAATACGCCGAGATCGAGTTCAGCGGCGCGATGTGGATGACCGTGGTGTGGGTGGCCTATGCGATCGTGTTTTTCACCACTGTGGTGCAGCGCAAGACCCAGCACATCTACGTCGGCAACTGGTTCTTCGGTGCATTTATCGTGGTGATCGCGATGCTGCACGTGGTCAATCACCTGTCGATCCCGGTGGACTGGTTCAAGTCCTACCCGGTGTATTCCGGGGCCACCGACGCTATGGTGCAGTGGTGGTACGGGCACAACGCCGTGGGGTTCTTCCTGACCACCGGTTTCCTGGGGATGATGTACTACTTCGTGCCGAAGCAGGTCGGGCGGCCGGTGTATTCCTATCGCCTGTCCATCGTGCACTTCTGGGCGCTGATCACCCTCTACATCTGGGCCGGTCCGCACCACCTGCACTACACCGCGCTGCCGGACTGGGCGCAGTCGCTGGGGATGGCGATGTCGCTGATCCTGCTGGCGCCGAGCTGGGGCGGGATGATCAACGGCATGATGACGCTTTCCGGGGCCTGGCATAAATTGCGCACCGACCCGATCCTGCGCTTCCTGGTGCTGTCGCTGGCGTTCTACGGGATGTCGACCTTTGAAGGGCCGATGATGGCGATCAAGACCGTCAACGCCCTCTCCCATTACACCGACTGGACCATCGGCCACGTCCACGCCGGCGCCCTGGGCTGGGTGGCGATGATCACGTTTGGCTCGCTGTACCACATGATCCCGAAAATCTTCGGGCGCGCGCAGATGCACAGTGTGGGGCTGATCAATATGCACTTCTGGCTGGCGACCATCGGCACGGTGCTGTACATCGCGTCGATGTGGGTCAACGGCATCACCCAGGGCCTGATGTGGCGGGCGGTGAACGATGACGGCACCCTCACCTACTCGTTTGTGGAAGCGTTACAGGCCAGCCATCCGGGATTTGTGGTGCGATTCGTCGGCGGGGTGTTCTTCCTCAGCGGCATGTTGCTGATGGCGTACAACACCTGGCGCACCGTGCGTGTGGCGGATTTGAAGGTAGC
Source organism: Pseudomonas sp. GP01-A4 (assembly GCF_058780865.1). NCBI lineage: Bacteria > Pseudomonadati > Pseudomonadota > Gammaproteobacteria > Pseudomonadales > Pseudomonadaceae > Pseudomonas > Pseudomonas sp. GP01-A4. The sequence goes on along the minus strand of NZ_JBYSWF010000023.1, from coordinate 48,657 downwards.
GCAGCTTGACGCGCAGATCGCCTGATGTGGGAGATAGCGCTGAACCTGGCGGCGGTGATCGGCCTGTATGGCGCGGTGGAGTATTGCCTGCGGGGCCAGTCGAAGGAGAGCCTGGATGAGGCCAGCCTGACGCCGTTCGCCGATGACCCGGAAGTCGCACGGCGGGTGGAGCTGGCCACGGGCAAGCGGGTCAACGCGGTGGCGCCTGAGGAAACAAAGCAGGACTGGGGCAATATAGAGATCTAATTGTGGGAGCGGGCTTGCTCGCGAATGCGGTGGTTCAGTCAACATATACAGCGACTGACACACCGCTTTCGCGAGCAAGCCCGCTCCCACACAAGCACCACATTGAGCGACTAGCCGCGTTCGCGGGGAATCAGGCTCTGCAACTGCAACGCCAGGAAGTTGGCATCGAAGCCGAACGTATCCGGGTCTTTCAAACCGTTGGTTTTCTTCCACAGCCAGTCGTTTTTCCCCGGCAGCAATACCAGGGAAATGCTGCCGTAGCGGGCGGCGGTCAAGCCCATCACCGACAGCGAAATCAAACCGCCGGCGCCCATCACATCCGGCACGAACTCCACCGGTTTGCCGGCGATATGGATGGTCAGTTTCTCGGTCTTGAAGGTGGAGGTCTCCACCGGCACGCTGGGGCCGGAAGCCACGTACGCCTCGCGCTGCACTTCCAGCAAACCGACCGTCTTCACAGGCGCAAGCCACTGCTCGATCTGGCCGAACAACTCGCCGATCTTCTGCGCCCAATGGGCCGACTGCACTTCGAACTGCTGTTTCTTGTGGGCTTCGCTGTCGGCGTAATGACGCAGCATCTCGCCCAGTTGTTGTACATCGTCCATTGCCGTGTTCCTTGGGTGACCCATGTTGCGAGCCTTGATCATGGCAGATGCCGCACACCGGCGTATGACTAAAGCGCAGCGCGCGGGTAATGTGGTGCCCTCGCCCGTCCAATTCAGGAGCATCGCATGCGCACCATCGGCCTTATCGGCGGCATGAGCTGGGAGTCCAGCGCCGAGTATTACCGCATCATCAACCAGAACGTGCGCGACCAGCTCGGGCCGCTGCGCTCGGCACAACTGTTGATGTACAGCGTCGACTTCGGCCCGGTGGAGCAGGCCCAGCACGCCGGGCGCTGGGACGACGCGGCGCTGATCCTCGAAGACGCCGCCCGCCGCCTGCAAGCCGGTGGCGCCGAATGCATCGTGCTGTGTACCAACACCATGCACTTGGTAGCGCCGCAGATTGAAGCGGCGGTGTCGATACCGTTTCTGCATATTGCAGACGCTGCCGGCGCGGCGGCCGTGGAAGCTGGCACCCTGAGCGTTGGCCTGCTGGGTACCGCGTTTACCATGGAGCAGGAGTTTCTCAAGTCACGCCTGGCGGCGCAGGGGCTGACCGTGCTGGTGCCGGACGCTGAAGAGCGCCAGGCCGTGCACCGGATCATTTACGAAGAGTTGTGCGTCGGGGTGATCAGCGACGCATCGCGCGAGGTGTACCAGCGGGTGATCGAGTCTTTGGCCGCCCGTGGCGCCCAGGCCATCATCCTCGGCTGTACGGAAATCAGCCTGTTGATCAAGCCGCAGCACAGCGACCTGCCCTTGCTGGACACCACCGAGCTGCATGCGCAGGCTGCGGTGGCGTTTGCGTTGCAGGACGACTAGGCCGGCTTGCGGATGCGCGCCATGGTCAGCGTGTCGACGAATGCGCCGTCACGCACGGCGTAGTCGCGCAGCAGGCCTTCGGTCTCGAAGCCGAACTTGTGGTACAGCCGGTGGGCGGCTTCGTTGTCGGCGTACACCGTGAGTTCCACCCGGTGCAGGTTCATCCAGTTATCCGCCACCTCCAGCGCCGCGCCCAGCAGCCGGGAGCCCACGCCCTTGCCCTGCCAGGCGGTGGCGACGCCCATGCCGAATGAACCGACGTGGCTTTGGCGCACGCGCAAATACTGTTCCAAACCCAGCTGGCCGATCACTTCACCGGCATGCAGCGCCACCAGCTGTAGCCGCCGCTCGTTGTCCTGCACCAGGCGTTTGCGCCAGGCCTCGACTGACTGGAAAGGCATTTGCAGCACCTGACGGCAGACAGCCGGGTCGTTGTAGAGCGCAGCGACGCCTTCAAGGTGGGCCTCGGTGAAGCGCGTGATAACGATCTTGGGTTCAGGTGTGTGCATGGTGTTTCGTCCTTTGAAAAACACGTGGCCGACCAGTGTAGGCGGCAAAGCCTCAGAATGGCGAGCCCTGCACTGCACTCATCGGGAACGCGAAGCCACCAATTTCCAGACCCGCGCGATGTCCGAGGCGCGCTCGCGCAACAGGCGCGGTGCGTCGCTGCAGGCCTGTTCCAGGGTAGTCGGGCCGGACGGCAAGGCGAACGCGGCATCCACACCGTGGGCGTACATTTGCTCGTAGCCATCCCCCAGGGTGCCGGCGATCACGATCACCGGCACGTTGTGCTGCCTGGCGATCCGCGCCACGCCAAACGGGGTCTTGCCGCGCAGGGTCTGGGCATCGAACCTGCCTTCGCCGGTGATCACCAGGTCGGCGCCACGCACGGCTTGCTCAAGCCCAACAAGCTCTGCGACCACTTCAACACCCGCGCGAAACTGCGCGCCAAGGAACGCCTTGGCGGCGAAACCCAAGCCACCGGCGGCGCCGCTGCCGGGTTCGTCGCGTACGTCTTTGGGCAATACCCTGGCGCAGTGATCGGCAAAATGGCCGAGGGCCGCATCCAGTTGCTCGACTTGCTGGGGAGTGGCGCCCTTTTGCGGGCCGAAAATCGCCGAGGCCCCGTGAGGACCGCATAGAGGGTTGTTCACGTCGGCGGCGATTTCGAAGCGCACTTCGTTCAGGCGGGGATCCAGTTGTTCAAGGCTGATGCGCGACAGCTTGCCCAGCGCCAGGCCGCCAAGGGGCAGCGCTGCTCCCTCGGCATCAAACAACTGCACACCCAGGGCTAGCATCGCCCCGGCGCCGCCGTCGTTGGTGGCGCTGCCGCCAATGGCCAGGATGATGCGCTGGGCGCCGGCATCCAGGGCGGCGCGGATCAGTTCGCCAGTGCCGAAGGTGCTGCTGGAACACGCATTTCGCTGACCCGGTGGCACGAGTTGCAGGCCGCTGGCTTCGGCCATTTCGATGATTGCGGTGTGGCTCTCGGCCAACCAGCCCCAATGCGCGTCGACACTGCCGCCCAATGGCCCTTGCACACGGCTGGTGCGCAGCTCGCCCTGGCAGGCGGCGAGTACCGATTCCACCGTGCCCTCACCACCGTCCGCCATCGGGCACTTGATCAGCTCGGCGTCGGGCCACACGCTGACCAACCCCTCGGCAATGGCATTCGCCACGCCTTCAGCACTCAGGCTGTCCTTGAACGAGTCGGGGGCGATGATGATTTTCATGGGCTTTCTCCGGTTTTTATAACGCCCATGCTGCCAGTTGGCACCGGCAATAACGCCGGTCCATTGCACAAGAGTGGCTGGGGTTTGTTGTTCATTTGGACAAAGCTTGCGGCAATAGCTGCACGCCGAGGTACAACGCGAGCATGCCGTCGAGGGTCAGCGGGTCGACGCCGCTCAGCTCGGCGATGCGTTCCATGCGGTAGCGCAGGCTGTTGCGGTGGATCCCCAGGGCATCGGCGCAGGCCTGGCTTTGGCCGTCGTGGTCGCACCAGCTGCGCAGGGTCGCCAGCAACTGGCCGTTGCTGTCCTTGGCCAGTACCTTGCGCAGCGGGTTGAGCAATTCATCGAGGGCGTCGTCGTTGCGGTGGCGCCAGAGCATGACCGGCAGGCGGTAGCGATTGAGGGTCAGCAACCGCGATTCGGGCAGCACATCACGGCCATAGGCGAGCAGGTCGCCGACTCGCCGGTAACAACGGCGCAGGCCGGCCAGCCCGTCCGCTTGCCCGCCGACGGCGACCCGCAGGATGTTCCAGCCCAGGCCGTCGAGCTTTTCCAGCAGGCGCGGGTTATCGACTTGCACCGACGCCGGCCGGCACCACAGCAGGGAAAACTGCGCGGAGCTGACGCACCAGCTGTCGGGGTAGCGCGAGGTCAGCCAGGCGCTCAAGGCCTCGGCCGACTGGCCGCTGCCCAGCTCGAACAGGTACGGCGTGCGCGCCAGCTGCGGCTTGAGGCCCAGTTGCTGGGCTTCATCCACCAGGCGTGGCGAATCGCCGGTCTCGGCCAGCAGCAGTGCCAGCAGATCATCGCAGCGCTGGCGCCGCCATTGTTGCTCGGCTTGCTGGTGACGCTGGCTGACCAGCATTTCGGCCGTCATGCGCACCAGTTCGGCATAGGTGCGCAGCAATTCCGGCTCACCGGTAATGCCCAGCACGCCGATCAGGCGCTGGTCGTGCAGCAGCGGCAGGTTGATCCCGGGTTGCACGCCCTTGAGGTGCTTGGCGGTCTGGCCGTCGATCTCCACCACCCGCCCGTTGGCCAGCACCAACTGCGCGCCTTCGTGGCGGGTGTTGATCCGCTCGGGTTCGCCGCTGCCCAGGATCAGGCCCTGGCTGTCCATGACGTTGACGTTATAGGGCAGGATCGCCATGGTGCGATTGACGATATCCTGCGCCAGGTCATGATCCAGCTCGAACATGGGGCTAAATTCCTGAAAAAAACCGGTTGTTCATAGGCACAGCGCAAACCATGCTTCACTGTGCGCGAGCACAAAGACAGCACCCCTTGAGGTGGCCGAGACTCGTTGGGCGATCAACGTTACCCTCGCATCGCGAAAAATCATAATAAAGAGAGACTGCCATGTCACAGAGCGCCGCTGTTACCCAGGCCACCGATGACGATAAAAACGCCGTATACAAGCGCATCACCCTGCGCCTGATCCCCTTCATTTTCATCTGCTACCTGTTCAACTACCTCGACCGCGTCAACGTCGGCTTTGCCAAGTTGCAGATGCTCGACGACCTGAAATTCAGCGAGACCGTGTACGGCCTCGGTGCCGGGATCTTCTTTATCGGCTACGTGCTGTGCGGCGTGCCGAGCAACCTGGCGCTGACCAAATTCGGTCCACGGCGCTGGATTGCGCTGATGATGATCGTCTGGGGCGCCCTGTCCACCTGCCTGTTGTTCGTTACCACACCGACGCACTTCTACGGCTTGCGCCTGCTGACCGGCGCCGCTGAAGCCGGGTTCTTCCCGGGCGTGGTGCTGTACCTCTCGCAGTGGTTCCCGACCTTCCGCCGTGGGCGGATCATGGCGCTGTTCATGTCGGCGATTCCGGTATCCGGCCTGCTCGGCAGCCCGTTCTCCGGCTGGATCCTCAACCACTTCGCCGCCGGCCAGGGCGGGCTTGCGGGCTGGCAGTGGATGTTCCTGCTGCAAGGCGTGCCGACGGTGATCCTCGGCGCCCTCGCCTACTTCCTGCTCAGCGACAGCTTTGCCAACGCCAAGTGGCTCACACCCCATGAGCGCGCGGTGCTGGAAGCCGACCAGGCGACCGACCTGGCCAACAAGCCGAAGACCACCAGCGACTCGCTGCTGGAAGTGTTCAAGAACCCGGCGATCTGGGCGTTCGGCCTGATCTACTTCTGCATCCAGAGCGGTGTGTACGCCATCAACTTCTGGCTGCCATCGATCATCAAGAACATGGGCTTCAGCGATAACCTGGTGATTGGCTGGTTGAGTGCGATCCCGTACCTGCTGGCGGCGGTGTTCATGCTGCTGGTGGGCCGCTCTGCCGACTTGCGCAAGGAGCGTCGCTGGCACCTGGTGGTGCCGATGCTGATGGGCGCGATCGGGCTGGTGATTGCGGTGAACTTTGCAACCACGCCGGCCATTGCGATCCTCGGCCTGACCATCGCCACCATGGGTGCCCTCACCGGCCTGCCGATGTTCTGGCCGGTGCCAACCGCGATGCTCAGCGCAGGTGCGGCAGCGGGTGGTCTGGCGTTGATCAACTCCATGGGCCAGATGGCGGGGTTCCTCAGCCCGTATATCGTCGGGTTTGTGAAAGATGCCACCGGGTCTACGGACCTGGCGCTGTACCTGCTGGCGGCGGTGATCGTCGCGGGCAGTGTGTTGGCGTTGCGCATGACGCGCACACTCAAGGCTTGAATCAGCGCTGACCGGTGCCGTGATATCAAGGGCGGCGCCGGTCATCTATTCGCTCATATAAAAGCGAGTTTTTATAGGCAAACAACCGCCCAAAAGCCCTATTAACCTCTACGCCCACTCCACGTAACAAATAGGCTACAACCTTTACCCAGCCTTTACTTTCGTACTCCATCATCCCGTCCGAAACCGCTGTCTGAAGCCTATGCCCGGGGATATTATCAAGACCGGTTCGGTGCATACGTAGAGGACTTATCATGATCAGTCGACTCTCAAAAATGAAAGTAGCCATGTTGCTCATTGCCACCCTCGCCATCGCAGGGCAAGCAGAAGCCCGTGGAGGATATGGCTATGGCTGGGGTCACGGTTATGGGTACGGGCATGGCGGTGGTTGGGGCTGGGGTGGCCCGGCTTTGCTGGGTGCGGTTGTCGGCGGTCTCGTAGTGGGTTCGGTGGTCGCCAACTCCCAGCCTCCGGTCTATGTGCAGCAGCAACCGGTTTACGTGCAGCCGCAGCCGGTGTACATCCAACAGCCGCCGCCGGTCTATTACCAGGCGCCGCCTCCAGGCTATTACTACCCGCCACAACCGGTTCCGGTGCCACGTTATTAAGCACGGCCCTATTACTGATAATGCAGGTCCCGCCTGAAAGCGGGACCTTTTTTATTCAGCTGCCTTTAGAGTAATCCGCCGCCGTCGACATCAATCACGCTACCGGTGACAAACCCGTTCTCCATCGCCAACACATACCCGGCAGCCACTTCTTCGGCCTGCCCCACGCGCCCCACCGGCAACGCCCCGCCCGCCTTGGCAAACATTGCCAGTCGCTGCTCATCGGACAACCCGGCATACGCCTCGGTGTCGATCACCCCCGGGCTGACCACATTGACCCGCCGTGGCGCCAGTTCCTTGGCCAGTTGCTTGCCCAGCGCTTCGGTCGCCGCATTGATGCCGGTCTTGATGAATTGCCCCGCAACCGTTTTGCGCCCCAACTGCCCCGACGTCAGGGTGATGCTGCCGCGCTCGGCGAGAAATGGCAGCGCCGACTGGATCGCCCGCAGGGAACCCCAGAGCTTCACGTTGAAGTTGTCTTGCGCCATGTTCAGGTCGGTCTCGATCAACGCCTTGGCCTGCACCGCAGGCCCTGCGGTGTAGACCAGATGGTCAAACGGCCCCACGGTTTCGAACAAGCGCTGTAATGAGGCTGCGTCGGTCACGTCCACCTGCTCGCTGCGCACCCCGTTCTCCACGGTTGAAGACAAGCGCCGCCCGGCCAGCACCACATGGGCACCGCGTGCCACGGCCTGCTTGGCCACCGCGGCACCAATGCCGCTGCTGCCGCCAATGACGATGATGGTTGTGCCGTTGAGGGGAGATGTCATGGGGAAATACCTGGCTGAGAAAATGAGCTTTCATCTTCCCAGCTTGGCAATCGTTGAAAAATCCCGGTAAAACGACAAGATCTTTAAAGGATTTTTACAAATGAGCTCAATCCTCGACCTTGAAGTGTTCGTGCGCACCGCCGACACCGGCAGCCTGTCGGCAGCCGCCCGCAGCCTCAGCCTGACCCCGGCCGCAGCGAGCATTGCCCTCAAGCGCCTGGAAACCCGCCTGGGCATCCGGCTGCTGGCGCGTTCCACCCGCAGCATGCGCCTGACCGAAGAAGGCCGGCGCTACCTCGACAGTGTGCGCGTGGCTCTGGAGGCGCTGTCGGAAGGCGAACAGGCGGTCAAGCAGCAAGGCCAGAGCCTGAGCGGGTTACTGCAATTGGCCGCGCCCTCGGATTTCGGGCGCAATGTGCTGCTGGGCTGGCTGGATGAGTTCAAGCTCGAACACCCGAACGTGCGCCTTCAGTTGCTGCTCAACGACAGCAATGCCGACCTGTTCCGCGAAACCGTCGACATCGCCCTGCGTTTCGGCGTACCACGGGACTCCAGCCTGGTCGCGTTGCCGGTGGTGCCCGACCACACGCGGGTGGCGTGCGCCAGCCCCGACTACCTCGCGCGCCACGGTACGCCACGCCTCCCCCAGGACCTGGCACAACACAGCACGCTGCGCTATATGCGCCAGGGTCGGGCGAACAACACCTGGTACTTTCGCCAGGGCGAGGTGCTGCAGGAAGTCGAGGTCGGCGGCGACTACCTCAGTGATGACGGCGAGATCGTGCGGCGCTGGGCATTGGCCGGGCACGGCATCGCCTATAAAGCGCGGCTGGATGTAGCGCGCGATATCAAGGCCGGGCGCCTGGTGCCGTTGCTCACCGATTGGCAAGGCGAACCGACCCCGTTCAATCTGATGTGTCCCCATCGGTTGCAGGTGTCGGAGCGGGTCAAGGTACTGCACCGCTTCCTGCAACTGCGCTGCGCCGAACTATTACCGCAATAACCGTCGCGGGGCTTGTTCCAGAGCCTTGCTCTCTGGTATTGGATAGGGCCTGTCTCCCCCTTTTGAGGTGTTCACGATGATTTACCGCACACTGGGCCAGTCCGGGTTGAAGGTCAGCGCACTGACCCTGGGCAGCATGATGTTTGGCGAGCAGACCAACACCGAGGACTCGCTGCGCATCATCGACAAGGCCTGGGATCAAGGCATCAACTTTATCGACACCGCCGACGTCTACACCGCAGGGCGCTCCGAGGAAATCGTCGGCGAAGCCATCGCCCGCCAGCGCCAGGATTGGGTGCTGGCTTCGAAGGTCGGCATCGGCCCGGCGGATGGCCTGCCGAACCGCAGCGGCCTGAGTCGCAAGCGGATTTTCAATGCGCTGGAAGCCAGCCTGACGCGCCTCGACACCGATTACCTGGACATCTATTACCTGCACCGCGAAGACCACAACACGCCACTGGAAGTCACGATTTCAGCGATTGGCGACTTGATCCGCGAGGGCAAGATCCGCCACTGGGGCCTTTCCAACTACCGCGGCTGGCGGATCGCTGAAGTGATCCGCGTGGCCGAGCGCCTGGGGGTGGACAAACCGATCATCAGCCAGCCGCTGTACAACATCGTCAACCGCCAGGCCGAGGTGGAGCAGATCACCGCCGCCGCCGCGTATGGCCTGGGCGTGGTGCCTTACAGCCCGCTGGCCCGTGGCGTGCTCAGCGGCAAATATGCGCCGGACGTAACGCCTGAAGCCGGCAGCCGTGCCGGGCGCCAGGACAAGCGCATCCTGGAAACCGAATGGCGCGTTGAATCCCTGCGCATCGCCCAGCAGATCCAGCAATACACCCAGGGCCGTGGCGTGGGGATTGTCGAGTTCGCGATTGCCTGGGTCCTGAACAACTCGGCGGTCAGTTCGGCGATTGTCGGGCCGCGCACCGAGGCGCAGTGGGATGCCTACACCGGCGCGCTGGAGGTGAAGATCACGGCGGAGGACGAAGCATTCATCGACTCGCTGGTCACGCCAGGGCATGCGTCGACGCCAGGGTTCAATGATGTGAGCCACTTTGTGTCGGGGCGAGTTGCCCGGCCATAAGTCCCTTTTATGGGGGGACCTGAGAAATCCTCCCATAAACCGCTCCAAAACAGAGCAAACATCTCACCTCAAAAGCACTATATTCCCTCCCTGAAATCCCCCCTTCTTTTGTATCAATCGGCTTTCGTGAGGACAGTGTGTCTAAAGGTGTTGTGTTATCGGTCTTGGCCTCGGTGTTGTTTGCCGTGATGTATTACTTCACGTCGCTGCTTACGCCCTTGAGCGGCCTGGAGATCTTCGGCTGGCGCATGTTGTTGACGGTGCCCTGCATGACCGTGTTCATGATTGTCAGCGGCGAGTGGCGACGGGTGTGGGAACTGGTTCGGCTGGTTGCGGCCAAACCCGCGCTGATCGGCGGGGTCGTGGTGTCTTCGGCCCTGCTGGGGGTGCAGTTGTGGCTGTTCATGTGGGCGCCGCTCAACGGTCGCAGCCTGGATGTATCGCTGGGCTATTTCCTGCTGCCATTGACGATGGTACTGACCGGTCGGCTGGTGTATGGCGAACAATTGTCACGCCTGCAAAAGATTGCGGTGTTCTTCGCCGGTGCTGGTGTGCTGAACGAGTTGTATCAGGTGGGCGGATTCTCCTGGGCAACCCTGGTAGTGATCATCGGCTACCCGGTTTACTTCGTACTGCGCAAACGCCTGAAGACCGACCACCTCGGCGGGCTGTGGCTCGATATGGCGCTGATGTTGCCGGTGGCACTGTGGTTCGTGCAAAGCGGCGAACAGGGTTTTGCCGTGCTCGACGCCCACAAGGGCTTGTACGCCTTGATCCCGATGTTGGGCTTGATCAGTGCGTCGGCGCTGGTGTGCTACGTCGTCGCCAGCCGCTTGTTGGCCTTCAGCCTGTTCGGGCTGCTCAGCTATGTAGAACCGGTGCTGCTGCTCGGCGTGGCCTTGTTGTTGGGCGAAAGCATCAAGGCGGGGGAATGGCTGACGTATCTTCCGATCTGGCTCGCGGTGATGGTGCTGGTGTTTGAAGGCTTCAAGCATTTGGTGCGTCAGCAGAAGGCCTGACAGCGCTTTTTTTTGCTGCCATTTCGAGCATTACAGCCGTTTGCGACAACCCCCCTCGGATGGCCCCGTAATACGGAATCCTGCCTTGGATTTCGTCGCCTATTTGCGTCAGTGCGGCGTCCATTTGCGCCTTTTCAACGCCAAACAGCTTACCGAGCCGGTTGCCATGATTGAGTTCAAGCAAGGTGCCGGTGACGGGGTTCTTGACGATTTTTTCGATGGACTGCGCCACATCCTCAGGCACGCCCAGTGCGATCAAGGCCGTCCCAATGCCTGAACCCGGGTTCTTCAGTTGGCGGATGAACTCGTCGAACAGCCCCCATAAATCGTTGGCACCCACATTATCCAGGCTGACACTGACGACCGTTTTCAAGTATTGCTCTCGCGAAACAGGCGACAGCGGCTGGTCATTGTTCAGGCCGTTTTTCACAAAGTAGAAGTTGCCCTTGTTACCTCCTCCATGGAAGTTGCCGTAGGCATCGTACTGATAGAGTACGGTTTCTCCGTCCGGACGTGTGCCTGCGAAAGTCACCCGGCCATCACGGGTCTCAACTTTCAGGTAGGTCCCCGTCAGCCCGTTGACCGGTACCGGCGGCACGCTTGTGTGCTTGTCCAGGCGATTGAAGATATCGCCCTTTTCGTAGCCAAAAGGCCCGACCACGGCATTGATATCGCCTGCGGCGAAGCGCGTCATCGTGTCTTTTACCCGCTTTGTCTGATCGGCAGGCGCATTGCGGGAAAAATGCCCGGCAAATACATCCAACGTGTCAGGGTCGATGGCGACCTCTTTGAGCCAGGCGTTCATTTCTTCAAGGTTATTGAATTCGAAGAACGAATTGCCCTCAACGTCAGGAATGTACAACAGGATATTCGTTCCGGTTTCAGAGGCGGGTACGCGCTTGACCACCAGAATGTCGCTCGACTGGATCCCGTCCACCGCGAACGTGCAGACCTGCGCGCCGACGGTTGATGAGGTACCCGGGGCCAATACGGCATTGGCCAGTTCGACGCCTGCGGCGGTCAGCTCGCCCTGCGCACTGCTCCATTCCACGTTCGAGGAAAACGTCACGCGGGCGACAGTGGCAGGACTTAATGGGGAGAGAGCAGTTGGGGCCAAGGGACTGATGGCCGGTTCGTCGTTGACGGCTGCTGCCTGATTCAAACCTGGAGGTGGACTACCGGTGTGCGCAATGACTGTCATACATGAACCTCAACTGGGCATATGACACTGAGTAACGCTGGCAGTGAATTCCGTTCCTGGCCGCTGGCAACCGCCTGTGTCCCGATGTTTCTGCCGGGCAACAAAAAGCCCGGCCGGGTGCAATCCCGGTCGGGCTTTTTTGTGTATCGCCCAGGCGATCAGTCAGCGGTCAACACACCACGACGCACTTGGTCGCGCTCGATGGATTCGAACAGCGCCTTGAAGTTGCCTTCACCAAAGCCGTCGTCACCCTTACGCTGGATGAACTCGAAGAACACCGGGCCCATCAGGGTTTCCGAGAAGATCTGCAGCAGCAGGCGCTTGTCCCCCGCCACTGACGAGCCGTCCAGCAGGATGCCGCGTGCCTGCAGTTGATCCACCGGCTCGCCGTGGTTCGGCAGGCGGCCTTCGAGCATCTCATAATAGGTGTCTGGCGGCGCGGTCATGAAGCGCATGCCGATCTTCTTCAACGCATCCCAGGTCTTGACCAGGTCATCGGTGAGGAAGGCAACGTGCTGGATGCCCTCGCCGTTGAACTGCATCAGGAACTCTTCGATCTGCCCGGCACCCTTGGACGATTCTTCGTTCAGCGGGATGCGGATCATGCCGTCCGGGGCGCTCATGGCCTTGGAGGTCAGGCCGGTGTATTCGCCCTTGATGTCGAAATAGCGCGCCTCACGGAAATTGAACAGCTTCTCGTAGAAGTTCGCCCAGTAGGCCATGCGGCCGCGGTACACGTTGTGGGTCAAGTGGTCGATGACCTTGAGGCCCGCGCCCACCGGGTTGCGCTCGACACCTTCGAGGTACACGAAGTCGATGTCATAGATCGAGCTGCCTTCACCAAAGCGGTCGATCAGGTACAGCGGCGCGCCGCCAATGCCCTTGATCGCCGGCAGGTTCAGCTCCATCGGGCCGGTTTCGATATGGATAGGCTGGGCGCCCAGTTCCAGGGCCCGGTTGTAGGCCTGTTGCGAGTCCTTGACGCGAAACGCCATGCCGCACACCGACGGGCCGTGCTCGGCCGCAAAGTAGGAGGCGATGCTGTTGGGTTCGTTGTTGAGGATCAGGTTGATCTCGCCCTGCCGGTACAGGTGTACGTTCTTGGAACGGTGGGTCGCGACCTTGGTGAAGCCCATGATCTCGAAGATCGGCTCCAGGGTGCCCGGGGTTGGCGATGCGAATTCGATGAACTCAAAGCCCATCAGGCCCATTGGGTTTTCGTACAGGTCTGCCATTTTCGGTGCCTCATCATCATTCTTGTAATTAACAAATGTTTATTTGCGAGCAAGGATGAGGTCAGCGGGTGGCGCACAGGAGATACCCCGCACGCTGCGGGCGAGGAAGTCACCAAAGATGAGGGGGGACCCGAGTAGCTTCATGGTTACATCAGTCTCTGACGGGCGAGGCTTGCGTTAGCGCAAGTCCTTATTCTTGTATGCGTAAATCGATTCTACACAGCGTAAACAGATTTGTCCGTACTCTTATCAAATCCCCATTGCCCTGGCCCGCGCAAGGGGTTTGTTGCACAGATAGATGCCCAGCAGGATGACCGCCCCACCCAGCAGCATCGGCACGGTCAGTTGCTCGCCGAGCAGCAATGCGCCGCAGATCACTGCCGTCAGCGGATTGAGGGCGATAAATACACCCGCACGGGTGGCGCCGATGCGGCGCAGGCCATCGTAGTAGCCGATGTAGGCCAGTGCCGAGCCCAGCACGCCCAGGTACAGCAAACTCATCAGTTGGGGCAGATCAATCCGGCCCAATGCGGCCAACGTTAGTCGGCCCGTCACCAGCGTGGTGATCGTCAGCATCAGCGTGCCCAGCAGGATCGACCAGGTCACGGTTTGCAACGGCCCCAGGCGCTGGTTGAGACTCCGGGAAAACAGCGAGTACACGCCCCACCCCACCACGCAGCCGAAAATCAGCAGGTCACCGACCCACGCATCTGCCGTGCCCTGCAGCAACTGCGGATTGCGACTGACGATCACCAGCCCTGCGCCACCCAGGCACAGCGCGATCCCCACCAGCTTGAAGCAGCCCAGGCGTTCCTTGAACAGCAGCCACGAGGCCAGGCCAATCACTGCCGGGTTCAGCGCCACGATCAACGAGGCCCGGGACGCATTGATGTAATGCAGGCCGTAGAAAAAACACAGGTTGTAGAAAAAGATCCCGAAAAAGCCCAGCACCATCAATTGCACCCATTGCGCGGTGGTCGGACGCACCAGGCGAATACGCGCGACGCCCAGGAAGGCCAGCAGCGCCAGGCTGGCCAGTGCAAAGCGCACGGTCGCCGCCAACAGTGGGTCCAGGCCTGCCGCCAGATAGCGCCCGGCAACGAAGGTGCCGCCCCAGATCATGGTCACGGCCGCCAGCTTCAGATACGTCAGACGGTCAGGGCTCGGGTTCATCAGATTTCTACTCACAAGACACGGGATTGGCTTATTGTTTGGCTAATCCACGATCATCGTAAAATGAGTAAATACTCATGACCCTTACCCAACTGGAAATCTTTTCCCTGGTGGCCGAACTGCAAGGTTTCACCAGCGCCGCCAATCGCCTGGGCATCAGCCAATCGGCGGTGTCCCATGCGATCAAATCCCTGGAGCAGGAACTGGGTGTGGAGTTGATCCGACGTCATCAGTCCCAGGTCGAACTCAGCGATATCGGCCAACAACTGCTGTTGCGCGCCCGGGCCATGCTCGGGTTGGCCAACACGCTGCAACAGGAAGCCGCCGATGCCCGCGGGATGAAGCGCGGCACGCTGCGCATCGGCTCGTTCGGGCCGACCTCATCGATTCGCTTGTTGCCCGCGATCCTGCAGCATTTTCGCGAGCAGCATCCGGGCATCGAGGTGCATGTCGACGAAGGCCCCGATCGCCAGGTGACGCAGTGGCTGGAAGAGCGGCGCGTCGACGTTGGGTTTGTGGTGCTGCCTGAAGAGCGCTTCGATACGTTCCCGTTGATTGAGGACCAACTGGTCGCGCTGCTGCCCTTGGGGCATCACTTGGGCGCGCAGCCAAGTGTCAGCCTGAAAGCGCTGTGCGGTGAACCTTTTATCCTGACCCAGGCCGGTTCGGCCGAACTGGTCTCAAGGCTGTTCGTCGGTGCAGGGTTGCAGCCGGATGTGCGTTACCGCTGCTCACAGCTGCTCAGCACCCTGGACACCGTGCGCCGGGGCGACGGCGTGACCATTGTCGCCGAGTTGTCGCTGCCTGAATCCACGCAGGCGGATTACCTGATCAAACCGCTCAAGCCTGCCGTCAAACGCCAGGTGGGGCTGGCGGTACTGGACCGTCGGCAGTCCTCGCCGGCAACCCTGGCATTTATTCAACTGGCCACACGGTTGAAGCTTTATTGAACATGCACAGACGCCTGCCGCCATCTATCATGGCCAATACCGATACGCTTTGTTGGAAGGCCACCGAGGTTGTCCCGACCGCATTTGAGCGTCCTATTGCCCTCTCCCGCTACAGGCTGCGCAAATGCCACTGACCGTCAAAGGCCCCCGAAAAGCCTCCACTCGCCACCTGATCACCCTGCTCAGTGGCGCGCTGCCCATTTTGCTGGGTGTGCTTATCCTGTATTGGCAAGCCGGGCGCACCCTCGAGCACAGCACCGCGCAAACCGCCCAGGAGGCCGTGCGCCAGTTTGACCTGATGCTCGACAACACCGCCCTCGCCGCCCAGGACCTGCTGCCACTGGCCGGCCATGAATGTGATAACCCGACTCAACTGAAGCTGCGGGAACAGGTCACCCGCCGGCCTTTCGTGCGCGCCACCACCTTGTCCTGGCAGCGCAACATCTATTGCAGCTCGTTGTTTGGTGGCAACTACCAGTCACCGGTCAACCCTGAGGACTACGTCGGCGGCCGTCTCTGGCTGATGAAAGGCAACCCGGTGACACCCGACACCGCATTGCTGGTGTATCGCCTCACCGAGGGTGACCGGGGGGCCTTCGCCTCCATTGATGGCTACCACTTGACCAACGCGTTGCGCCTGATCAGCCGATATACCGACCTGGTGTTGCAGGTGGGGCCTAACTGGCTGGCGTCGGATGGCAAGGTGCACAGCACAGCGCTGCCGACATTTTCCGTCGCGCATCATCATCTCGACTCCACGCGGTATACCTACAGCGTGGAGGCCGGGATGCCGGAGGGTGAAACCTGGCGCTACATGCAGGCACGGTATCCCGCGCTGTTCGTTCTGGTGGTGTTTTTCGGCGTGCTGGCAGGCATCCTCGCCCACTGGCTGCAAAAGCGCTCATCGGCACCGACCCTGGAACTGCAACGGGCCCTGGGCGCCAATGAATTTGTGCCCTATTACCAGCCAGTGGTGCGTGGCGACAACATCCGGCAGTGGGCCGGCTGTGAAGTGCTGATGCGCTGGAATCATCCCAGGGAAGGCCTGGTGCGCCCGGACCTGTTCATTCCCCTGGCCGAACATTCGGGCCTGATCGTACCGATGACACGCGCCCTGATGCGCCAGACCGCCGCACAGTTGGCGCCCCACACCGCGCAGTTTGCCGACAATTTTCACGTGGGCATCAACATTACCGCTCGCCATTGTCACGACCTGGAGCTGGTGGAGGACTGCCGGGAGTTCCTCGCTGCCTTCCCGCCGGGCAAGGTGATCCTGGTCCTGGAATTGACCGAGCGCGAGTTGATCGAGCCCACGGATATCACCCGCCAGCTGTTCCAGGCGCTGCATGAAATGGGGGTAATGATCGCGATCGACGACTTTGGCACCGGCCACTCCAGCCTGGGTTATTTGCGCAACTTCAATGTCGATTACTTGAAGATAGATCAAAGCTTCGTGGCAATGATCGGTGTTGATGCACTCTCGCGGCATATACTCGACAGCATCATTGAACTGTCTGCCAAGCTGGACCTGGGCATCGTTGCCGAAGGCGTCGAAACACAAGAACAATGCGACTATCTGGCGGCCCAAGGCGTTGATTTCTTGCAAGGCTACCTGTTTGGCAAGCCTGTACCTTGCGACGAGTTCATTAGATTCCTGAACAGCCATTGAATAGCCAGCCACTTCAACGGAAATATTGTTATTTATACAAAAGACATGATTTACTCATGACTGATTAACTACTACAATTTTTCCTGCCTGTGCTGAATTGGCAGGAAGGCCACTTTCATTGAGTCGCCTTAAGGCTCTTGGCTTATCGCTTTGTTTGCAGTAGATATCAGCCAAATACACTATTGGAGTATAGATTTTGTCCAGACTCGCCGAATTTCGCGCAGCAGAAAAAGCCCTTCAAGAGCAGCTTGCCCAGCTGGAATCCCTGAAGAACGATGCTGGCTTGAAGAAAGAAATCGAATTCGAAGAAAAGCTGCAAGGGCTGATGAAGACCTACGGCAAAAGCCTGCGCGACATCATCTCCATCCTGGATCCTAACCCGGGCAAGTCCGGCGCTTCCGTCGCTGCCGCACCCAAACAGCGCCGTGCCCGCGTCGTCAAGGTTTACCACAACCCGCACACGGGTGAACTGATCGAAACCAAGGGCGGCAACCATCGCGGCCTGAAGGCGTGGAAAGAACAGTACGGCGCAGCCACTGTAGACTCCTGGCTTCGCGGCTAATGCTTTGCGGCTAGTACAACGCACTAAGAAAAGCCCTGCACATGCAGGGCTTTTTTGTTTACAGGCATCGATAGTGAAACAAATCAGGACGCTGGCACTTTCAAAAGCGAACTTTAAAAAACATTTCACTTTGTTCAAATCCACTTATTTGTCGCGATGCCTACAACGCTCAAAGTTTAAGGCTGTCACGCACCGAACTGACTTCATCCTTGCTTGATTCGTAAGCGTCGGCCTGGCCTGCGTATGAAAAAACATAGGCCTTATCGGTATCGACAGCCCCCACCAACGTTTGCGACAGCACATGCCGACCGTTCTCGGTGATTACACAGGTAGTTTCCAATGCCTCAAGCCGGCTCAATGTTGTGGGGTGCATCTTGGTGCACACACTTTGATAACCACCCTGGGCAAAGTCCTTCTGGATGGATTTGCGCATTTCCAGCAGCACGCCTTGCAGGTTGACCGTATGCCCCGCTTCGATTGGCGTGCCCGTCAACTCCATGACCATCAAGGTCGCGCCATTCTCATCATTCTTTATGGCCCGCTGGCGGGACACCGCCGACGGTTGTGCCGGGGCCTGGTCGTCGGGCGCCACTTCCTCTACCTGCCAGCCGCTGGGCCAATGAATTTCCGGGTCAGCCGCCCATGCAGCGGTGCTGCCCAGCAACAGGCCCAGGGTACTCAACAACGGTGCGCGAAATCCGGTCATTACGAAAAACACTCAAGGTTCAAGCGACAAAGTTTGGGCCCCTGCACCCGCTGGCCGCAAGGGTTGCGTGACCTTTTTCATTTGGCGCAACCGGCAGGGCTGCGTATCATGGACCGGCTGCACGGATGCCAGCCGCAAGCCAAGGGATGCTCCAACCGGAGCCACGTTTGCCCCATTTTTCTCTGGAGGGCCCATGAGCCTGCACGAACTGAACACTTTCCCGGGCGTCACCGCCCAGCCTGACGCCGCCACCACGAACTTCGTATTCAACCACACCATGCTGCGGGTCAAGGACATCACCAAGTCGCTGGATTTCTACACCCGCGTACTGGGTTTTTCCCTGGTTGAAAAACGTGACTTCCCGGAAGCCGAATTCAGCCTGTACTTCCTGGCCCTGGTCGACAAGGCCCAGATCCCGGCCGACGCTGCCGCCCGCACCCAGTGGATGAAGTCGATCCCGGGCATCCTCGAACTGACCCACAACCACGGCACCGAAAACGACGCGGACTTTGCCTACCACAACGGCAACACCGACCCGCGTGGCTTTGGCCATATCTGCATCTCGGTGCCGGACATCGTTGCTGCCTGCGCGCGCTTTGAAGAACTGGGCTGCGACTTCCAGAAGCGCCTGAGTGACGGCCGCATGAAAAGCCTGGCCTTCGTGAAAGACCCGGATGCGTACTGGGTTGAAATCATTCAGCCAACGCCGCTGTAAGGTTCCGCCGGCAATAAAAAACCCCATGATCACTCATGGGGTTTTTCATTTCCGGGCCGGAATTTACGCCGGGGCGGAAGTGCGGATCAGGTGATCGAAAGCACTCAGGGAAGCCTTGGCGCCCTCGCCTACTGCAATCACGATCTGCTTGTACGGCACAGTCGTTACGTCACCGGCGGCAAAAACACCTGGCAGCGAAGTCTCACCACGTGCATCGACGATGATCTCGCCACGTGGAGTCAACTCCACAGTGCCTTTGAGCCAGTCGGTGTTGGGCAGCAAACCGATCTGTACAAAGATGCCTTCCAGGTCGATAGTCTTGAATTCGCCACTGTCGCGATCCTTGTAGGCCAGGCCGGTAACTTTCTGGCCATCCCCCTTGACCTCACTGGTCAGCGCGCTGGTAATCACGTCAACGTTCGGCAGGCTGTACAGCTTGCGCTGCAACACGGCGTCGGCGCGCAACTTGCTGTCAAACTCAAGCAAGGTCACGTGGCTGACGATACCGGCCAGGTCGATGGCTGCTTCAACGCCGGAGTTACCGCCGCCGATCACCGCCACGCGCTTGCCCTTGAACAGCGGGCCGTCGCAGTGCGGGCAGAAGCACACGCCCTTGGCCTTGTATTCCTGCTCACCCGGTACACCCATTTCGCGCCAGCGGGCACCGGTGGCCAGGATCACGGTCTTGGACTTGAGGGTCGCACCGCTTTCGAAACGGATTTCGTGCAGCTCACCGTTGTTTTTCGCCGGGATCAGCGCAGTAGCACGCTGCAGGTTCATGATGTCCACGTCGTACTGACGCACGTGGGCCTCCAGGGCGCTGGCGAGTTTCGGCCCTTCGGTTTCCTGTACCGAGATAAAGTTCTCGATCGACATGGTGTCCAGCACCTGCCCGCCGAAGCGCTCGGCTGCAACACCGGTACGGATGCCTTTACGTGCAGCGTAGATAGCCGCTGCCGAACCCGCTGGGCCACCGCCGACGACAAGTACGTCGAACGCATCTTTGGCGCTGATTTTCTCGGCGGCTTTTTCGATACCGCTGGTGTCGAGCTTGGCGAGGATTTCTTCCAGGCCCATGCGGCCCTGGCCGAAGTTCACACCATTCAAGTAAACGCTGGGCACGGCCATGATCTGACGATCATCGACTTCTGCCTGGAACAGCGCACCGTCGATGGCGACGTGGCGGATGTTCGGGTTCAGTACTGCCATCAGGTTCAGCGCCTGGACCACGTCCGGGCAGTTCTGGCACGACAGCGAGAAGTAAGTCTCGAAGCTGAACTCGCCTTTAAGGGCGCGAATCTGTTCAATCACTTCGACACTGGCCTTCGAGGGGTGGCCGCCGACTTGCAGCAGCGCCAACACCAGCGAAGTGAATTCATGGCCCATTGGGATGCCGGCAAAACGCAGGCTGATATCGGCACCCGGGCGGTTGATGGAGAACGATGGCTTGCGCGCATCATTGCCATCGCTTTTCAGGGTAATCAGCGTCGAAAGGCTGGCTACATCTTGCAAGAGGGCAAGCATTTCCTGGGATTTCGCACCGTCATCGAGGGAGGCGACGATCTCGATCGGCTGGGTGACCCGTTCCAGGTATGACTTCAACTGAGCTTTAAGATTGGCGTCCAACATACGGGCGATTTCCTATTAATTCGGTTTATTGCAGACAAAAAAACGCCCGAGCGAATCTCGCCCGGGCGTTTCGAGGGCGGATGCAGCTTACTTAGGTGCGGTAACCCGCCCTTGGCATTTCACAGACTTAGATCTTGCCGACCAGGTCCAGGGACGGAGCCAGGGTGGCCTCGCCTTCTTTCCACTTGGCTGGGCAGACTTCGCCCGGGTGAGCAGCAACGTACTGGGCCGCCTTGATTTTGCGCAGCAGCTCGGAAGCGTCACGGCCAACGCCGCCATCGTTCAGTTCAACGATTTTGATCTGGCCTTCAGGGTTGATCACGAAAGTGCCACGGTCTGCCAGGCCAGCTTCTTCGATCAGCACGTCGAAGTTGCGGGAGATGGTCAGGGTCGGGTCGCCGATCATGGTGTACTGGATTTTGCCGATGGCTGGCGAGGTGTTGTGCCAGGCAGCGTGGGCAAAGTGGGTGTCGGTGGAAACGCTGTAGATTTCGACGCCCAGTTTCTGGAATTCGGCGTAGTTGTCAGCCAGGTCTTCCAGTTCGGTTGGGCAGACGAAGGTGAAGTCGGCTGGGTAGAAGAAGACGACAGACCATTTGCCTTTCAGGTCAGCATCAGTCACGTCTACGAAGTTGCCGTTTTTGTAGGCGGTAGCTTTGAACGGTTTTACTTGGCTGTTGATGATAGGCATCGTTGACTCTCCGTCAGGTTTGTAGAAGGGCTTAGTAAGTTGATGAGGTGAATCCTACCCACTCTTCCGGCCGATGGCTCATTGGCAAACCTGATGCTGACGATTGGTTTTCACTATCAAGAGACTGTATTAATAGAAGAAACCTTGAATCACTCGAGGGATGCCCGGGTCATGCCGAGAAAGGGCGTCGCTTCAACATAGCGCATGGCCGATTTCATGTCTTTCCAGCCGACGTAAGTCATCAACGACTTCAAGTCCCAGCCACTGCGATGAGCCCAGGTAGCGAAGCCCCGGCGCAGGGAGTGGCTGGTGTACTGATCGGCCGCAATCCCGGCGCGCTCCAGCGCCTGGCGCAACAGCGGGATCACGCTGTTGGCGTGCAAGCCCTCCTCGCCCAGGTTGCCCCAGCGATCAATGCCGCGAAACACCGGGCCGCGCACCAGCGCTGAAGCGCTGAGCCATTCGCTGTAGGCCTGCACCGGGCACAGCCGCAACAGCGCCGGCGTCTGGTAGGTGCGGCCGATATTTTCCCGATCACTTTTGCTGCGTGGTAGATACAGGGTGATGCCCGAACCGGGCACCGCCTGCACGTGCTCGATATTCAACCGGCATAACTCATCGCTGCGAAAGCCACGCCAGAAACCCAGCAGGATCAACGCCGCGTCACGCTTGGCCCGCAGCCATCGAGGATGGTCTTCTGCGCGCCGGGCGTCGTGGCCTTCCTGTTCGAGGAACTGGATGACCTGCTCCAGGTGCTGCAGTTGCAATGGCTCCGCCTGCTTTTCCTGAGCCGGGTGCAGGGCGCGAATGCCTTTCAGGACTTTGCGCACCACTGGCGCCTTGGTCGGATCAGGAAACCCCTGGCTGGTGTGCCACTGGGCCAGCGCCGATAAACGCAGCTTCAACGTGTTGACCGACAGCACGCCCGCATGCGCCACCAGATAGCGCGCCACGCTGTCGCTGGTCGCCGGCAGGAATCCGCCCCAATTCGCCTCGAAATGCTCGATTGCCGCTCGATAGCTGCGGCGGGTGTTATCGCGGGTGGCCGCATTCAGATAACGGTCCAGCTCACTCATGCCTGTACTGCCATTGGCTGTTGTCCATTTCAAAACCTGTATCACACGGGATAATACGCCAATATCCCATCTGATAAATCATCAATTTCGGCTTTAAAACAATCGTGATATAGTACGTATATACATACTACGTACCACAGTACCAAATCGACGGAGACTCCATGGCTCGCGGCGGCATCAATAAAGCAGTAGTTCAAACGGCACGCCTGGCGATCCTTGCCCGTGGCGAAAACCCGAGCATCGATGCAGTACGCATCGAGATGGGCAATACCGGCTCGAAAACCACGATTCATCGCTATCTGAAGGAGCTGGACGAAAGCGAAACCCGCCAGACCATCACCGAAGCGCCCATTGACGACGAATTGGGTGAACTGGTGGCGCGACTGGCCCAGCGCTTGAAGGAGAAGGCCCAGGAGCCTATCGACCTGGCCCTGGCGCAGTTCCAGCAACAGAAAACCGCCCTGCTCGCCCAGGTTGAGGAGCTGGAAGCGGCCCACTCCCAGCTCAAGCAGCAGTTCGGTATCCAGTCCGCCGCCCTGGCCGATGAAAGCGCGGCCTTGCAAAGCACTCGCTCCAGCCTGCAAACCGAGCAAACCCGCAACGCCGGGCTGAGCCAGGCGTGCAGCGATTACGAGTTGCGGATCAACGACAAGGACGAGCAGATTCGCTCACTGGAAGAAAAGCACCTGCATGCCCGGGACGCCCTGGAGCATTACCGCAATGCGATCAAGGACCAGCGTGAACAGGAACAGCGTCGCCATGAAGGCCAGTTGCAGCAGGTCCAGGCAGAGCTGCGCCAGGCCCAGCAGAGCGCGATGGTGCGCCAGGATGAAATCACTCAGTTGCACCGCGATAACGAGCGCCTGCTGATCGAGCATCGAGTGACCGTGAAGGAATTGAGCGCACTGCAGGAACAGGCTCGCCAGGACCGCGAACAGCAGCGTCAATTGAGCGAGCAAGTGAGTGTGATCGACAGCGAGCGTACCCTGTTGCAGGAGCGCTTGCGGGTTGCCCAACTGGAGAATCAGGCGCGCCAGGAAGCGCTGGCCGAGCATCAGAAGGCCAACAAAACCCTGGAACTGGACCTGGTCAAGGCCCAGGCCAGTATTGATGCGCTGCGCCTGGCAGCCGTCGTTGCGACGGTGCCGGAAGCAACTACCGAGGGCTGATTACTGCGCCACTGGCGTGCGCATGGTGACGAATTCTTCCGCCGCCGTTGGGTGCACGCCGATGGTTTCATCGAAATGCTGCTTGGTCGCGCCCGCCTTGAGCGCGATCGCCAGGCCCTGCACGATCTCGCCAGCGTCGGGGCCGACCATGTGGCAACCCAGGACCTTGTCGGTCTCGGCGTCGACCACCAGCTTCATCAAGGTCTTTTCCTGGCAGTCGGTCAGGGTCAGTTTCATCGGCCGGAAGCGGCTTTCGAACACCTGCACCTTGTGCCCGTCTTCACGGGCCTGCTCTTCGCTGAGGCCCACGGTGCCGATATTCGGCAGGCTGAACACCGCCGTCGGGATCATCGCGTAGTCCACCGGACGATATTGCTCAGGCTTGAACAAGCGACGTGCCACGGCCATGCCTTCAGCCAGGGCCACTGGCGTCAGTTGCACGCGGCCGATCACATCACCAATCGCCAGGATCGACGGTTCGGCGGTCTGGTACAGCTCATCCACTTCGACAAAGCCGCGCTTGTCCAACTTGACGCCGGTGTTTTCCAGCCCCAGGTTATCGAGCATAGGGCGCCGGCCGGTGGCGTAGAACACGCAATCGGCTTCCAGCACGCGGCCATCTTTCAAGGTGGCCTTGAGGCTGCCATCGGCCTGTTTGTCGATACGCTCGATGTCGGCGTTGAACTGCAGGTCCAGGCCGCGCTTGGTCAGCTCTTCCTTCAAGTGCGTGCGCACCGAGCCGTCAAAACCGCGCAGGAACAGGTCGCCGCGATACAGCAGCGAAGTCTGTGCGCCCAGGCCATGGAAAATCCCGGCGAACTCGACGGCGATATAGCCACCGCCGACTACCAGCACACGCTTGGGCAGTTCCTTGAGGAAAAACGCCTCATTGGAGCCAATGGCGTGCTCGCGCCCCGGGATGTCCGGGATCTGCGGCCAGCCACCGGTGGCCACCAGAATGTGCTTGGCGGTAAAACGCTCGCCGTTGATTTCTACCTGGTGCGGGTCCACCAGCCGCGCATGCCCTTCGTGCAGGGTCACGCCGCTGTTGACCAGCAGGTTGCGGTAGATGCCATTGAGGCGGTTGATTTCACGATCCTTGTTGGCGATCAGGGTCGCCCAATCGAAATTCGCTTCACCCAGGGACCAGCCAAAACCGCTGGCCTGCTCGAAGTCTTCGGCGAAATGCGCGCCGTACACCAACAGTTTCTTCGGTACGCAGCCCACATTCACGCAGGTACCGCCCAGGTAGCGGCTTTCAGCCACTGCCACTTTGGCGCCAAAACCCGCAGCGAATCGTGCAGCGCGCACACCGCCGGAACCGGCACCAATTACATAAAGGTCAAAATCGTAGGCCATTTCACTCTCCTCGGCAGGACAACAGCATACCTGCTGCCGCGCCAGAGGTCAGCGCCTTACCAGCGATACGTCGCGCTGGCCTGCAACGAACGGGTTGCGCCCCAGTAGCAAAGGAAACCGTTGCTGCAGTAGGCCAGGTATTCCTTGTTGAACAGGTTGCTGGCGTTGAGGGCCAGGCGCCAGTTCTGCACGTCATAGTGCGCCGCGGCATCAAACAGCGTGCGCGATGACACCTCCAGCGTGTTGTCGGCGCTGCCGTAGCTCGGCCCGAAGTAGCGCGCACCCGCCGCGAAACCGACGCCCTGCAGCGGGCCGTCGTGGAAGGTGTAGTCCGCCCACAGCGAGGCACTCTTGCCCGGGATGCCGGTCGGGTGTTCGCCCTGGTCGCCGTCATTGGATTTGAGGATGCGCTGGTCCATCCAGGTGTAAAAACCGATCAGGCTGAGGTTCGAGGTGACCTCGGCATGGGCTTCCAGCTCGATGCCGCGGGAGCGGATTTCGCCTTTCTGCGTGGCAAAATTGGGGTCGACATCGTCGGTGGTCAGGACGTTTTGCTGACGCAGGTCGAACACTGCCGCGCTGTACAGGCTGCGGGAGCCCACAGGCTGGTATTTAACGCCGGCTTCGTACTGCTTGCCGGTGGTCGGCACAAATGTCGCGCCCAGCCGGTCAGTGCCCAGTTGCGGCTGGAACGATTCGCTGTAGCTGACATACGGCGCAACGCCGTTATCAAACACGTAGCTCAGGCCCGAACGCCAGGTGAGTTTCTCGTCGTGCTGGCGCGTGTTGCTCAGGTTGGCGCCAGTCAACGCGCTGTCCTGATTGTCGTAGGTACGCGCCCAGTCTTGCCGCACACCGATCAGCCAGCGCCAATGGTCGAAGCTGAGCTGGTCCTGCAGGTACACGCCAAACTGGCTCTGGGTGGTGTATTGGTTGATGGACACCGGCACCCTCGGCAAGGCGCTGAAGTCGGGGTTGTAGATATTGATCGCACTCGGGAAATACTGACCGCCCCGGTTGATGGTCTGCAACAGCCGCTGGAAGTCCGCCCCCATCAGCACAGTGTGCTTGACCGGGCCGGTGCTGAAGTCGGACTGCAACTGGTTATCAAGGGCGAACTGGCCAAGGTGCTCATGATTGACGTTGGCCCACAGCGGCGCGGTGGCAAGGTTGGCGTCCAGCGGCCCGGTGAGGGAAGTCTGGTAGTAGTCGACGTCATCATGCATATAGCGCAGGTGCTGGCGAAAGCTCCAGGTGTCGTTGAACCGGTGGCTGAACGCGTAGCCCAGGGAAAACTGATTGCGCTTGAAGCGATCGCGGTCCGGGTCGCCCAGGTAATCATCGGGGCGCAAGCGCCCATTCGGGTTGTGCAGCGCGGTGCCATACGCGGGTACCGGGTTGAACAGCCCACCTTCCGGGTCGTATTGATAGTTGGCCAGCAGGGTCAGGCTGGTGTCGTCGTCGATGTTCCAGGTGATGGCCGGCGCGATGGCGATGCGCTGGTCCTTGATGTGATCGGTCTGGGTATCGGCCATGCGGCCCAGCCCGGTCAGCCGATAGGTCACATCGCCCTGCTCGTCCAGGCGCCCGCCAAAATCGAAGCCGGCCTGATAGCGGTTGTCATTGCCCACGCTCATTTGCAACACGTGCAGTGGCTCATCCGTCGGCCGCTTGCTCTGCATGTCCACCAGGCCGCCCGGCCCGCTCTGGCCGTACAGCACGGAAGCTGGCCCGCGCAGCACGTCGATGCGCTCCAGAAACCAAGGGTCGACCCGAGGCGTAGCGAACCAGGTCGTGCGATTGAGCTTGAGCCCGTCGAGGTAGGAGTCGGCATCGAAGCCGCGAATGCTCAACTGGTCAAACCGCAGGTCGTTATCCTGGGAGTAAACCCCTGGTGTGTAGCGCAATGCCTGGTCGACGGTTTGCGCCGCCTGGTCATCCATCTGCTGGCGGCTGACCACCGAGATCGATTGCGGCGTCTCCACGATCGGCGCGCCGGTTTTGGTGCCCACGGTGGTGTTGCGCGCCACATAGCCTGGCACCACGCCCTCTGCCGGCTCGGCCTCGGCGGCTGTCACCGCGGTGTCCTTCAACACGATGGGCGCGTCATCGGCCCACACAACAGGAGCAAGCGCCAACACCACCAGCGCCAGCCTGGAAAGGTAAAACGGAGGAGAAGACAACGCACCGGACATGACGATTCCTTGAAAAGTCTTTTTGTTAATCGTTCTTATTTAATATTGAATCGCGTTAAAGATCCGGTCATTCTTCTACGCGCACGGGTCAATTAATGACCGTTCCAACCTACATCTCAGGAATCATTCTTGATTGGACAACATCTGGCGTAAACGCTTTGGGGCGCCCGCTCGCAGCACCAGCGAGGAATTACGGGTTCGGGCCCATGACTATGTCGATGGCGCACGAGAGATTTGGCACAGCCATGAATATGGCCAACTGGTGCACGCCACCCAAGGCGTGATCCGGGTGTTGACCCGCATGGGCGCCTGGACCGTCCCGCCGGCATACGGCTTTTGGATTGCGCCGGGTGTCGACCATGAATTGCACATGGTCGGTGAGGTTGCGATGCGCGCACTGTACGTGGAAAGCGATCAATTACCCACGGCGTGGCAATCCTGCCGATTGATCAGGGTAGAGCCGCTGCTGCGGGAGCTGATTCTGGGCATGCTCGCACCCGACGCCCACACTGCCCTGCTCACGCCATTGCTGCTGCACCAGTTGATATCCGCGACTGAAACCGAAGGCTGCAGCCTGCCATTGCCCCGGGACAAACGCCTGCTCAGTGTGTGTGAAATGCTTCTGGAAGACCCGGCGAACCCGGCCACCCTGGAAGACTGGAGTGAATCCATCGGCGCCAGCGTGCGCACCCTGCGCCGGCGGTTTCGGGATGAAACCGGGCTGAGCTTCAACCAATGGCGCCAGCAGCTACGGATTGCCGAAGCCGTTTGCCAGTTAGCCCAGGGCCGACCATTGGGGGCTATTGCACGGGACATGGGCTATGCCAACGGCAATGCGTTTGGTGCAATGTTCAAGCGGGTACTGGGCGAAGCCCCCAGCCGCTATTTGGGCAAGGCATAAAAAAACCTGCGGTCTTTCGACTCGCAGGCTTTTTCAACGGGCTGGCAACGATGAATCAGTAAGCCTTGCCAGTCTTGTAGAAGTGCTCGTAGCAGAAGTTGGTCGCTTCGATGTAGCCTTCAGCGCCACCGCAGTCAAAACGACGACCCTTGAACTTGTAGGCAATCACGCAACCGTCTTTTGCCTGCTTCAGCAGGGCGTCGGTGATCTGGATCTCGCCACCCTTGCCTGGCTCGGTTTCTTCGATCAGCTTGAAGATGTCAGGGGTCAGGATGTAGCGGCCGATGATCGCCAGGTTCGACGGAGCATCTTCCGGCGCTGGCTTTTCAACCATGTCGCGTACGCGGATCAGGCCATCACCGATATCGTCGCCGGCAATCACGCCGTACTTGTTGGTTTCCTGAGGATCGACCTCTTGAACCGCGACGATGGTGCAACGGTACTTCTGGTACAGCTTGACCATCTGGGTCAGGACGCCGTCGCCTTCCAGGTTTACACACAGGTCATCGGCCAGTACCACGGCGAACGGTTCGTCACCGATCAGCGGACGACCGGTCAGGATCGCGTGCCCCAGGCCTTTCATTTGGGTCTGGCGGGTGTAGGAGAACGAGCACTCGTCGAGCAGCTTACGGATGCCGACCAGGTATTTTTCCTTGTCGGTGCCCTTGATCTGGTTTTCCAGCTCGTAGCTGATGTCGAAGTGGTCTTCCAGGGCGCGTTTGCCACGGCCGGTCACGATCGAGATTTCGTTCAGGCCGGCATCCAGTGCTTCTTCCACGCCATACTGGATCAGTGGCTTGTTCACCACCGGCAGCATTTCTTTGGGCATGGCCTTGGTCGCTGGCAGGAAGCGAGTGCCGTAACCGGCTGCTGGGAACAAGCATTTCTTGATCATATGAGTCCTTACAAAGGGCTGTGCGTACGAAATTCGGCGCAGTCTAATCAGGCCGCAGTCACCTTACAATGGGTCCTGCTGGCGTTGCGATGTCAACATAGAGAAAAAATGTCGGCGTAAGTTCCGCCGGCATTCAATCAAGTACCTTCGCCGCTGTTAGAAATCGTCGGCTTGTGCCCGTCATTCAAAGGGCTCCAACCTTTTTAGCACGCTTTATGACGATCGGCACTGACCTGCAACAACTTGCGCCGCCCCACGCCGTTTGGCGCTATCATTACGCCCTTGAACCAGACAACGAGATTGATAGATGTCAGAACCAAAAGGCGTGAACGGCTACCTGATCACCAAGCGAGCGGACGGCTGGCACTTGATCAACTTCCATGGCGACAGCGTTGCCGGCGCATTCGCGACCGAAGCTCAAGCCTGTGCCGTGGCCGAAGTGTTTGTGGATGAGGCCGGCCACGCGTCGAGCAAGCGTCCGAAAACCAAGTAACACCGCGGTAACGCCAATCAAGCCTCGTTTGACGGGGCTTTTTTGTGTTTGTCTGTACGTTGATGGCGGTTCGCTATAATCTCGCCTGTAACGCCCCACGACAGTGTCAGCGCTCCCCTCCAACACCCTGATGACGACTCCTACATGAACAAGATCCTGGCACTGATTGCGGTACTGGCGCTTACCGGTGGCTGCACCACCACTTCCGACACGGTCCTGAAGAACGGCGAACAAGGACTGGCCATCGACTGCTCCGGCGAAGCCAACTCCTGGGCCAGCTGTTATGAAAAGGCTGATGCGTCCTGCGCGGGCACCGGCTACCGGATTGTCGGCACCGAAGGCACACCGGCCCTGAAAGAAAGCGACAAGACCCTGGGCAAGGATGTCGGCAACTACAAGACCCGCAGCGTGACGGTGGTCTGCAAATAATTACATGTGAATTTCGGCGAACTTGATGCCCAGGCCGCGAATGGTCTCGATCAAGTCGTCCAGGCGGGAGAAGGATTCGACTTCATCCTGGTCATCCACCAGGAAGTAACTGCGACCGCCGCTCTTCTTGAAGAACACGATCCACTCGCCCGTATCCGCGGGATTTTGAATCACATGGGTCGCAGAAATATGCCCCCCTGCATGCTGTTCCCTGACTTGCTCACGTTTCATGACTGAGTTTCCGAAAAGACAATGCCGCTGATTCAGCGGCATTTTTTATGGGTTATCGACAGTTTAACGGATGCCTTGCCCGATCAGTACGCCATCGACCGTCTGCCCGTAAAGATTGACGCCGTCATTGGCGTGGAACTTCACCCGGGTTTTCTCCACGGAGCCGTCCACGAGGCGCGGGTCCTGAGGACGCTCGTGACGGTTGACGTAGGCCGCCACGTCCCAGGCTTGCTGGTCGGTCAGGCTGCCGCCCTGGCCCAGGGGCATGTTGTGCTTGATGAAGGACGCTGCCGTATTGATTCGATGCATCCCGGCGCCCCAGTTGTAGGAGTCTTTACCCCAGAGCGGCGGCATCACGTAGTTGTCGCCCACTTTCTGGCCCTGGCCTTCGGCGCCATGGCACACCGCGCACTGGCCCTTGTAGACCTCTGCGCCCTGGGCCAGGTCGTAACCCTTGGCGGGTGCCGGCACGTCCGGGTAGCCACGGCCCGGCAGTTCGACGCCCAAGGGAGCCTTGCTCGCCAGCCAGTAGGCATACACCGACAGCGCGGTAATCTCCGGGCTGTCTGCAGCCGGTGGCGTGCCGCCATTCATGCTGAACTGGAAACAGCCCTGCAAACGCTCGGCGAAGGTGTTGACCTTGTCGTTCTTTTTTCGATACGCCGGGTACATCGGGTAGGCACCCCACAGCGGCGCCGAATTGGCCAGGCGACCCTGGTCCAGGTGGCAATTGCTGCAATTGAGGCCATTACCGACAAATTGCGGCGCCAGGCGCTTGGTGTCGACAAACAGCGCGTAGCCCTGTTTCACCAGCTTGCCGTAGGCGTTGTCCGGCAGCTCGCTTTCTTTGGGCGGCTGGAACTGCACGGCAGCCCCATGAGCGCCGGCTGGCTGCAACTGTGACTGGTCTTCCATGGCAATAGGGGCGGCATGGACGGGTACGCCGATCAGGCTTCCCAGCAGCGGAGCAAACAAGAAGCGCTTCATGGCTTGGCCTCCTGGCCGCTCAACGAGGCAAAATAGGCGGCCACGGCCTGCACTTCTTCAGCGCTGAGGGATTTGGCGATATGGCCCATCAGATCATTCGGATCGTTATGGCGCGTGCCGCTGCGCCAGGCGTTCAACTGCGCCGCGAGGTAGGCCGCAGATTGTCCGGCCAGGGGTGGAAACCCGTCGCCGACGCCCACGCCGGCCGGGCCATGACAGCTGACACAGGCCGGAATCTGGCGCTCCCACGCACCTTGCAGGGCAATCTTTTGCGCAGCGTCAGTAGGCATCTCGCTGCGGTGCACCGGCACAGGTGCGGGCGCAGGCATTGCCGCCAGCTGCCGGGTTACAGCGCTGACTTCCTCTTCCGTCAGGGCGTTGGCCAGCGGTTGCATCACCGGGCTGTTACGGGCGCCACTTTTAAAATCCTGCAGTTGCTTACGCAAATACCCCGCCGATAAACCGGCCAAACGCGGAAAACCCGCGGCTGCCAGCCCCAGGCCATCAGCCCCGTGGCAGGCCACGCACGGCGCAGCTCCCGGCTGCGAGCCGCCCTGCATATAAACGTTTTTCCCCTCCAGCGCGTGTGCATTGCCCAACATCAGCAACAACGCGCTACCCATCAGAACTCGTTCCAGAGACATCATCACGACTCCATTTTTATAGTTATATGCTTAGGCGAATTAGGCATAAGCCTACAAATGGTAGGGCAATGGCCCGGTCGCGACAACACTCATCCGCGAGCAAAAGGACGGTGCACTGAACATCGCGCACAAAAAAGCCCGACGCTGCGGTAGCAGGGTCGGGCTTCTTGATCGGATTCGAGGTGGGCGGCTACAGACTCAGCCGGAAATGCACGCTTCCCCCGCAGCCTTCACGTCACCTGGACGAATAGGCACATTGGACATGCTCTCGTAGAGCTTGATACTGCTCCCGCTGGAGCGCTCTTCAATTTCAAAAATGGCCGACGGGTCGGCAGAAAACTTCTGCGGTACGATAACTTGAACACCATCCTTGTGAGGCTCGATCTGCGAAGGCCTGCGGGTTTTAGACAATTTCTGGACAACGCACGCCGCGTATTCCTGTGGTTTTTTCCCGGAGATCACTGCCAGCGTTGGTGGGGTCTGCTTGATATCCGCCACCGAAGCACATCCACCCAACGCCAGGGCCAGAACCAACACACTCCACTTCATATAAAAACCTCCGATAAAGACCCTACGACAGCGAAGAAGGTATTTTTCTCCCGCCCACGTAGGATTTATCCCTGATAACTCGGTAAATAACTGTTTTAAATTGTCGAAGTCGTCGACGACGGTCCGATAATAAACGTGCTGGGGCTGATAAACTCCATCTTAACCTACGTATCGTTCTGATTTTTCAGAAAAAGCCCTTCTGGAGACACCTTATGAAATTCATCCACCAGCGTGAGCACCTCAATGAAGGAGATATTGTCGTCATTGAATGCTCGCAAACCTGCAACATCCGCCTGATGAGCGATGCCAACTTTCGCAGCTTCAAGAACGGCGGCCGCCATACTTACCACGGCGGCGCGTTCGACAAGTTCCCGGCAAAAATCACTGCGCCCAGCACCGGGTTCTGGAACATCACCCTGGACGTCGTGACCCGCCGCGCCATCAGCGTGACCAAAAAGCCGACCTTGTCCCACAAGATCCGCATTGTGCGCCGCACCAATTCGAAACTGAGCTGACAGGAATGCCCGTGACTACCACCAAATATGTGATCAAGTACAAACTCAACGGTGAGCGCCGCTTCGAGTTCGCCCAACTGCAAGCAGGCAGCGTGGAGGAAGCCAAGGAAGCCCTGGCGAAAATCCACGATGCCAGCGATGAGATTACCGACATCAATGTGAGCAAGGCGCTGTAATTCGAGCGCAAGCATCGGAGTGTTCTGACGCTGACGACTTTCTAGACTGGCAGCCCTAATGCGCTGCCACAGGAACTTGTCGATGCCTTCCACTCCACTGCATGAACGCCTGGCCAAGCTGGACTGGGCCGCCATCGAGCAAGCCCTCGATGAACAGGGTAACGCACTGATTCCGGCCCTGCTGGATCAGCAGGAATGCGCTGAACTGAGCGGCCACTACCCCCGACCCGAACTGTTTCGCTCCCATGTGATGATGGCCAGGCACGGCTTTGGCCGGGGCGAATACAAATATTTCCGCTACCCGCTGCCAGCGCCGATCTGCGCGCTGCGTGAACAGCTGTATGGGTTCCTGGCGCCCCAGGCCAATCGCTGGAACGAACAGATGAACCTGCCGATCACCTATCCGGCGCACCATGCCGACTTCATTGCCCGCTGCCACGCAGCCGGGCAGCAACGCCCTACCCCGTTATTGCTGCAATACGGTCCAGGCGACTACAACTGCCTGCATCAGGATCTGTACGGGGAACATGTGTTTCCCCTACAAGTAGCCATCCTGTTGTCGCAGCCGGGAGAGGACTTTCGTGGCGGGGAGTTGGTGCTGACGGAGCAGCGGCCAAGAATGCAATCCCGGGCTCAGGTTGTCCCTCTCAACCAGGGTGACGCGGTAATCTTCGCGGTCAATCAGCGACCCATGCCGAGTGTGAGGGGGTTTCATCGGGTGACCTTGCGCCACGGGGTCAGTGTTCTGCACAGTGGTACCCGGCATACCTTGGGAGTGATTTTTCACGATGCGCAGTAAGACCCTTCCCGGATCAACCGCCGATTTGTTCGCCGATGAGGCGCTGCAACAGCCCCCGGGGCGCGAGCAAATCGGTGAACAATCCTACGTCCTCAGGGGCTATGCCCTGCCCTGGCTCGAGCGTTTGCTACCGGAACTGCGACGGGTATTGGCTCAATCGCCCTTCCGGCAAATGGTCACGCCCGGTGGTTTTACCATGTCGGCGGCGTTAAGCAGTTGCGGTGAATTGGGCTGGACGACCGACTCCACCGGTTATCGCTACTCCCCGATTGACCCGAATAACCAACAACCCTGGCCAGCCCTGCCGGCCGCATTGCGCGAACTGGCCGTGATGGCCGCAGCAGATGCAGGTTTCGACGATTTCGAGCCGGATGCCTGCTTGATCAACCGCTATGTGCCAGGCGCGAAAATGTCCCTGCACCAGGACAAGAACGAGCGGCGCTATGCCGCCCCGGTGGTCTCCGTGTCATTGGGTTTACCGGCGATCTTCCTGTTCGGCGGCCATGAGCGCAGCGACAAGACGCAAAAAGTCTCGTTGTTCCATGGCGACGTAGTGGTGTGGGGCGGCGTGGACCGCCTGCGCTTTCACGGCGTGATGCCGATCAAGCCCGGCACGCATCCGGTCATGGGGCCGCAGCGCATCAACCTGACGTTTCGCACGGCCGGATGAATTTGACCGCAAGCATCGGAGTGATGGGAATGCCCCACGGGACTAACCTGGCATTCTTCAACCAGGAGCCACCACCATGACCGCGCGCCACGCCACCGAACAAGACCCCCGCTGGGCCGCGATTGTCGCCCGTGACGCCAAGGCCGACTTGACCTTCGTCTATGGTGTGAAAACCACCGGTGTGTACTGCCGCCCCAGCAGTTCCGCGCGGCGGCCGCGCCCGGAGAACGTCGAGTTCTTCGACACCCCGCAACAGGCTGAAGCGGCGGGCTACCGGCCCAACAAGCGCGCGTCGGGGGACCAGACCCAGGTGGCCGCACGCCATGCGCAACTGGTGGCAGCGGCCTGTCGGCACATCGAACAGGCCGAAACCCTGCCGCCCCTTGAAGATCTGGCCGCCCTCGCCGGCTTGAGCCCGTTCCATTTTCATCGGGTGTTCAAGGCGGTGACCGGCCTGACGCCCAAGCGCTACGGCAGTGCTCATCGCTCGCGCAAGGTACGGGACGGCCTCAAGGACCAGCACTCGGTGACCGATGCGCTGTACGACGCCGGCTTCAATTCCAACAGCCGCTTTTATGAGGCTGCCGACCAATTGCTCGGCATGAAGCCCCGCGACTACAAAGCCGGCGGCACCAACACGGATATTCGCTTTGCCGTTGGCCAATGCTCATTGGGCGCCATTCTGGTGGCCCAGAGCAATCGCGGTGTGTGCGCGATCCTGCTGGGGGATGACCCGGACAAACTGGTGCGCGACCTGCAGGACCAGTTTCCCCACGCCAATCTGCTGGGTGCCGATCACGACTTCGAACAATTGATCGCCCAGGTGGTGGGCTTTATCGAAGCGCCGGCCCTGGGCCTGGACTTGCCCCTGGATTTGCGCGGCACTGCGTTTCAGGAACGCGTGTGGCAAGCCTTGCGGGAAATCCCGGTGGGGCGCACCGCCAGCTACGCCGAGATCGCCCAGCGCATCGGCGCGCCGACCGCCTATCGCGCCGTGGCCCAGGCATGTGGTGCCAACAGCCTGGCGGTGGCGATTCCCTGCCATCGCGTGGTGCGCGCCGACGGCAATCTGTCGGGCTACCGCTGGGGTGTCGAGCGCAAGCGGCAGTTGCTGGAGCGCGAAAGCCCGGCAGAATCCTGAGGACGTCTACACCAGTTTGCGCTTGCGAAACTCGGCCACCTTATGCCGATTGCCACACAGCGCCATGCTGCACCAGCGGCGCTTGTGGCCCTTGGTGCGGTCGTAGAACCACAGCACGCACTCGGGATGTTCGCAGGTGCGGACCAGGCCGAAATCCCCTTCCACCAGTAACGTCGCGGCGGCTTCGGCAATCGGCGCCAGGAACTGCTCGGCAGTCTGCACCTTGCGCTGGCGCTCCAGCCGCAACTCGCCAGGCGCCGGCCAAGCCAGTTGCGGGTGACTGACCGCCTTGCGCAGGAACGCATTCAGCGCGCCGGGATCGCCCTGCTGGCCGGCCTTGCGCTGTTCCAGTAACACGCGGATCACTTCCCGCAATCCCCGCGCCGCGCCCAGCAGTGCCCCCTCCTCAAATACCGGTACTGCGCCCTCCTCGGCCCAGCCAAGCCGCACCAGCCAGCGCTCGACATCGGCATCGCCTTGCCAGAATTCAAAGGGCACACCGTCGACATTCGCCCGGGTATTGAGCATGTCCAGCACGGGATGATCAGCCAGGACGTAGGGTTCCAATGGGGATGGGGTGATGGCGGGCATGGCAAATCCTCTTCAAGTCCGCGCCATCGTAACCGCTGATTTCGCTTTTGAATAGTTACTAAATTCGTCAATCAGTAACCCATTAAATTAATTTGACAGGTTACATTTTCAAGCGCAGCCTGCAAAACGAGTAACCCGACAAATCAATTTAACCAGTTACGCAGAGGACTCCGATCATGTCGATTTCAGCCCCGGTTGTTCGCTATCAGCACGTTGATGCCGATGGTGTGCGCATTTTCTACCGTGAAGCCGGCGACCCCTCCGCGCCGGTGTTGTTGCTGCTGCATGGCTTTCCCAGTTCGTCCCATATGTACCGTGACCTGATCCCGCTGCTTGCCACCCGTTACCGGATCATCGCCCCGGACTTGCCAGGCTTCGGCTTCACCGAAGTCCCCGCCGAACGCAATTACCACTACAGCTTCGATAACCTGGCGATCACCGTTGGCCACTTCGTCGACGCCCTGAACCTCAGTCGCTATGCCCTCTATGTGTTCGACTATGGCGCACCGGTGGGCCTGCGCCTGGCCGTGGCCCACCCGGAACGGGTCAGCGCGCTGATATCGCAAAACGGCAATGCCTACCTGGAAGGTTTGGGTGACGCCTGGGATCCGATCCGGGCCTACTGGGCCGAGCCGAGCCAGGCCAATCGCGAGGTGATTCGCAACGCGGTCATCAGCCTGGAAGGCACGCGCTATCAGTACCTGCATGGCGTGTCGCAACCGGAGCTGGTGGCGCCGGAGTCCTATATGCTCGACGTGCTCCTGATGCAGCGTCCCGGCAATGACGAGATCCAGTTGGACCTGTTCCTCGACTACCGCAACAACCTGACGCTGTACCCGGCGTTCCAGGCGTTTTTCAAGGCCACGCAAGTGCCGGCGCTGGTGATCTGGGGCCAGAACGATCCCTTCTTCATCCCGCCGGGCGCCCATGCCTACAAAGGCGACAACCCCAACGCCGTGGTGGAATTACTCGACACCGGCCACTTCGCCCTGGAAACCCACGCCGCGCACATTGCCCAACGGATTCATGCAGTACTGGGCGACGCCATCAACTGATAACCGCCCATGAAACACTGGATTCGTCCAGTGAATAATACAGACTGGCCTGGTGCTGCCTGGCCCTGCTAAAACGACGGAACAGCATTCCACCGTTGGAGAAGCGTCCCATGAGCACCTGGCCAGACACCCGAATTCTTGACCTGCTGGGCATCGATTTACCGATCATTCAGGCGCCCATGGCCAATGCCACGAGCACGGCCATGGTGATTGCGGCCAATCAGGCCGGCGCCCTCGGTTCAATGCCGGCGGCGGCGCTCAGCATCGAGCAACTGCGCGAAGCACTCACCACGATTCGCCAGGCCAGTTCGCGGCCGCTGAACGTAAATTTCTTCTGCCATCAGCCACCGACGCCGGATGCTCACCGCGACCTTCAGTGGAAGAACCTGCTGGAAACCTACTACCGCGAGCTGGGCGCCGATTTTGACGCGCCGACGCCCGTCTCCAACCGCGCACCGTTCAACAACGCCGCCTGTGAAGTGGTGGAAGAATTCCGCCCCGAAGTGGTGAGCTTTCACTTCGGCCTGCCGGAAAAATCCCTGCTGGACCGGGTCAAGGCCACCGGGGCGAAAGTGCTGTCGTCGGCTACCACCGTCGAAGAAGCCATCTGGCTGGAACAGCACGGCTGCGATGCAATCATCGCCATGGGCAACGAAGCCGGTGGCCATCGCGGAATGTTCCTCAGCGACGACCTGAATAGCCAGATCGGCACCATGGCCCTGGTGCCACAGGTTGTCGATGCCGTGCGCGTGCCGGTGATTGCGGCCGGCGGCATCGGGGATGCCAGGGGCATTGTCGCGGCCTTCGCCCTTGGCGCGTCAGCGGTGCAGATTGGCACCGCGTACCTGTTTACCCCCGAGGCCACCGTCTCGAAGTCACACCACCACGCCTTGCGCACTGCCCAGGCCAGTGAAACCGCGCTGACCAACCTGTTCACCGGGCGCCCGGCGCGGGGCATCATCAACCGCGTAATGCGTGAGTTGGGCGCGATCAACCCCACGGCGCCGGCGTTCCCGCTGTCCGGCGGTGCGTTGATGCCGCTCAAGGCCAAGGACGAAGCCGGCTTCAGCAACTTGTGGTCGGGCCAGGCGCTGCGCCTCGGCAAAGACATCTCCAGCTATGACCTGACGCTCGAACTGGCCGCGCAAACCCTGGAAAAACTCGGCCGACGCTGAACCTGAACTCCCGGGACAACTTTGCGCTGTACCGGCAGTGGCCAACCGCTATATATTCCCATACATAGCGGTAGTCCCCCTCTGCCTAACAAGCCGCAAACCCCAAGGAGCTTCTTGATGATGATTCGCGCCTCACGCCTGGCCCCCACGGCCCTCGCTACCCTGATCGCCGCGTTTGCCTTCTCCTCGGCGAATGCCGATGAAGTACAGGTGGCCGTGGCTGCCAACTTCACCGCACCGATCCAGGCGATTGCCGCCGACTTTGAAAAAGACACCGGCCATAAACTGGTCGCTGCCTACGGCGCTACCGGCCAGTTCTACACCCAGATCAAGAACGGCGCGCCGTTTGAAGTGTTCCTCAGCGCCGACGACACCACCCCGCAGAAGCTCGAAGCCGAGGGCGACACCGTCAAGGGCTCGCGCTTCACCTACGCGGTCGGCACCCTGGCGCTATGGTCGGCCAAGGAAGGCTACGTCGATGCCAAGGGCGAAGTGCTGAAGAAAAACCAGTTCCAGCACCTGTCCATCGCCAACCCGAAAGCCGCGCCTTATGGCCTGGCCGCCACCCAGGTGCTGGCGAAGGAAGGCCTGACCGAGAAGGTCAAGGACAAGCTCGTTGAAGGCCAGAACATCACCCAGGCCTATCAATTCGTCTCCACCGGCAACGCCGAACTGGGTTTTGTAGCGCTGTCGCAGATCTACAAGGACGGCAAAGTCACCAGCGGTTCGGCCTGGATCGTACCGTCGTCGATGCATGACCCGATCAAGCAGGACGCGGTAATCCTCAACAAGGGCAAGGACAGCGCCGCCGCCAAGGCCCTGGTTGAATACCTGAAAGGTCCGAAAGCCGCCGCGGTGATCAAGTCCTACGGTTACGAGCTGTAAATGCCGCTGTCGAGTGCCGATTTTTCCGCGATCTGGTTGACCCTGAAACTGGCGTCGCTGACCACGGTCATCCTGCTGATCATCGGCACTCCGATAGCCCTCTGGCTGTCGCGCACCCGCTCGTGGTGGCGCGGCCCCATTGGCGCGGTGGTGGCCTTGCCGTTGGTGTTGCCACCCACGGTGATCGGCTTCTACCTGCTGCTGACCATGGGCCCCAACGGCTACTTCGGCCAGTTCACCCAATGGCTGGGCCTGGGCACCCTGACCTTCAGCTTCGCCGGGTTGGTGATTGGCTCGGTGATCTATTCGATGCCGTTTGTGGTGCAGCCGTTGCAAAACGCCTTCTCCGCCATCGGCAATCGCCCGCTGGAAGTGGCCGCGACCTTGCGGGCCAATCCCTGGGACACCTTTTTCACGGTGATCCTGCCCCTGGCGCGCCCGGGGTTTATCACCGCGTCGATTCTCGGTTTTGCCCACACCGTCGGCGAGTTCGGCGTGGTACTGATGATCGGCGGCAATATTCCCAACAAGACCCGGGTGGTCTCGGTGCAGATCTACGACCACGTCGAAGCCATGGAATACGCCCAGGCCCACTGGCTGGCGGGGTCCATGGTGGTGTTTTCTTTCCTGGTGTTGCTGGCGCTCTACTCCAGCCGTAAAACCAAGGCGGGCTGGAGCTGATGTCGATGATCGAGGTACGCCTGCAACTGAAGTATTCCGGGTTTGCCCTGGACGTCGACCTGCACCTGCCCGGTCGCGGGGTGACGGCGCTGTACGGCCATTCCGGCTCCGGCAAGACCACCTGCCTGCGTTGCATCGCCGGGCTGGAGCGGGCTGAAGAGGGTTTCGTGCAGATCAACGACGAGGTCTGGCAAGACAGCCGCAAAGGACTGTTCGTGCCACCCCACAAACGCGCCCTGGGCTACGTGTTTCAAGAAGCCAGCCTGTTCCCGCA
Organism: Pseudomonas sp. GP01-A4; assembly: GCF_058780865.1. Taxonomy (NCBI): domain Bacteria; kingdom Pseudomonadati; phylum Pseudomonadota; class Gammaproteobacteria; order Pseudomonadales; family Pseudomonadaceae; genus Pseudomonas; species Pseudomonas sp. GP01-A4. Next base: position 8,673 of record NZ_JBYSWF010000023.1, on the reverse strand, counting down.
TTTGTCGGTGCTGGCCAACCTGGAGTTCGGCCTCAAGCGCATCCCGCGCCAGCAACGCCGGGTGGAGATGAGCCACGCCACCGAACTATTGGGCATCGGCCACCTGCTGGACCGCCATCCGCAGCACCTTTCCGGCGGTGAGCGCCAGCGCATCGGCATCGCCCGCGCCCTGCTCACCAGCCCGAGCCTGTTGCTGATGGATGAACCGTTGGCCGCGCTGGACAGCAAACGCAAAAGCGAGATCCTGCCGTATCTCGAACGCCTGCATGACGAACTGGAGATTCCGGTGCTGTACGTCAGCCATGCCCAGGACGAAGTGGCGCGCCTGGCCGATCACATCGTGTTGCTCAGCGACGGCAAGGCCCTGGCCAGCGGTCCCATCGGCGAAACCCTGGCCCGGCTGGACCTGCCCATGGCGCTGGGCGACGACGCCGGCGTGGTGATCAACGGCACCGTCAGCGCCTACGACGAGCATTACCAGTTGCTCACCCTGCAATTGCCCGCGAGCCAATTGCAGATGCGCGTGGCCCATGCACCATTGGCGCTGGGCAAACAGTTGCGTTTCAAGATCCAGGCGCGGGATGTCAGCTTGAGCCTGCAGGCCGAGGAACACAGCAGCATCCTCAATCGCCTGCCGGTGACGGTGACCCAGGAAATCCCGGCGGACAACGCAGCCCACGTGCTGGTAAGCCTGGACGCCGCCGGCACGCCGCTGCTGGCGCGCATCACCCGTTACTCGCGGGACCAGTTGCAGCTGCATCCCGGCCAGACGCTGTGGGCGCAAATCAAGGCGGTGGCGGTACTGGCCTGACTGCCCGACAGCTGCTACGGGGGAGCAAACTTGTTGGCACGACCGCAAAACCCTGCGGTCAATCAGAAATACCTGCCAAGGAATTTGCGCCATGCCCGATCCTGCGTTGCTTGCCGACCTGCCCCGCGACCTGCATTACGTCGACGATACCCAGCCCGGCCTGTCCCGGAAAAAGCTGCGGGGCAAATTCCAGTACTTCAAGGCCGACGGCACACGCATAACCGATGCCGACGAAATCAAGCGCATCAACGCCCTCGCAGTGCCGCCGGCCTATACCGATGTGTGGATCTGCGCCGACCCGCGCGGCCATCTGCAGGCCACCGGGCGGGATGCCCGGGGGCGCAAGCAGTACCGCTACCACCCGCGCTGGCGCGAGGTGCGCGACACCGACAAATACTCCCGGCTGCAACAGTTCGGCAGCGCGCTGCCCAAGTTGCGCAAACAGTTGGAAGCACAGATCGAGGCGCCCGGGTTCAATCGGGAAAAGGTCCTGGCCACGGTGGTGCTGCTGCTCGACGCCACCCTGATCCGCGTCGGCAATACCCAGTATGCCCGCGACAACCGCTCCTACGGCCTGACCACCCTGCGCACCCGCCATGTGGATATCAAGGGCAGCGAGATCCTGTTCCAGTTTCGTGGCAAGAGCGGCATCGAGCACCAGATCAGCGTCAAGGACCGGCGCCTGGCCACGGTGATCAAGCGTTGCCTGGAGTTGCCGGGGCAGAACCTGTTCCAGTACCTGGACGAGAACGGCGAGCGCCATACCGTCAGCTCAACCGATGTGAATGCCTACCTGCACACCCTGACCGGCGCGGATTTTACCGCCAAGGACTACCGCACCTGGGCCGGCAGCGCCCTGGCGCTGGCAGTGCTGCGCGAGCTTGAGTGGCAGCCGGAATCCGACGCCAAGAAACATGTGGTGGAGATGGTCAAGAACGTTGCCAAGCAACTGGGCAACACCCCGGCGGTGTGCCGCAAGTGCTACATCCACCCGGCGGTGCTGGAGCATTTCAGCCTGGGCGAACTGGCGAAACTGCCCAAGCCCCGAGTGCGCAAAGGCTTGAAAGCCGAGGAAGTCGGGCTGGCGATGTTTCTGGAGCAACTGGCCGAACGCCTGTAAGTGCGCCAAGTCATTGCAGCGGAGCACGAAGCGCCCTACGGTAGTGGCCGGATAATCTCACCGAGGAACCCGGCCCCATGCTGCCTTCATCCCTGAAGCCCTACACCAACGCCGCCTTGCTGCATCGCCACAAATGGCGCGGGCGTGTCGGGTTGCTGCTGGTGGCCAGCCTTTCCGTGCTGGCGGGCATGACCGATGCGATTGGTTTCATGGCCAGCGGGGATTTTGTGTCGTTCATGAGCGGCAACACCACGCGCCTCGCCGTGGCGATCAGCGAAGGCGACCTGGGCCTTACCGGGCGCCTGACGTTGCTGGTGGCGACGTTTATCGCCGGGAATGCGCTGGGCGTGATGGTCAGCCGCGTCAGCCGGCGCCACGCCCTGCCCTTGTTGCTGTGCATCGCCACCCTGCTGTGCGGGGCTGCGGCCTGGCCGTTTGCCGATCAATTGCCGGCGTTGCTGGCAGCGATCATCGCCATGGGCATGTTGAATGCCGCCGTCGAAGAAGTGAACGGGTTGCCCGTGGGGCTTACCTATGTCACCGGGGCGCTGTCACGCTTTGGTCGCGGACTGGGCCGCTGGATGCTCGGTGAACGCCGCAACGGCTGGCGCGTGCAACTGATCCCGTGGGCCGGGATGTTTGTGGGTGCGGTGATCGGTGCGTTGCTGGAGCACCACATGGGGATTCGTGCGCTGCTGGTCAGCGGGGTGCTGTCGGCGCTGTTGGGGCTGGTGTCGCTGAAGATTCCGCGGCGCTGGCACCTGGGGTACATGCCCCGCTAGAAAACAGTTGCCCTCCCGACGCTCCGGCCTCGACATCCCTGTACCGGTAAAGAGCCGTCACGCCGGGTGAGCGGGAAAATACTAAAACAATGCCTGCGGGACTGTCCGCAGGGCATTTCTGAACTTTTCTAACGGAATGGATTACAGGCAGGTCGCCAGTGCCGCCAGGCGGCGCTTGGCCGGATAGTCATCCTGGGCCGCGTAATAGTTGACGGAGGCGCCGGCGCCGGCACTGCGCACGTCGACAAAATAGTCACCTGCCGTGGTGTAGATGGTGAAGCCACCAGCCTGTGCAGGCTCCATGAAACCACCGGCATCCACCCCGAACACCGCTTCATCCTGCCAGCCGAACTGGATGCACTGGGCAACCACCAGCGGAGCCTTGTCCGAGGCCAGGGTTTTGTAGGGCGCGCCGGTACGCGCCTCTTTCATCTTCGAGCCCGCGCAACCGGCCAGCGATGCCAGGACCAAAGCGCCAATTACCACCATCCGCATACCGAAGCTTCCTTGGAAAAACCGCGACTGTACCATTAGCAGGCGACACCGAAGGATTATTGCGTCACCCTGCCGCCTACTTACGAACCCGCTTTTACCCGGAACCCCCATGACACCCAATGCCGAGCGCTACAACCCCTCCACCGACTACGCCGACAAGCTGATCAGCCGCATCGGCCAGACGCCTTCGTGGATCGCCAAACGCATCGGCGTGACCGACAAGCGCATCCGCTACATCCTTGACGGCGAGCGCACCGTGAAGGGCGAAAGCACCCCGATCCAGATGACCTACACCGAGCAATTTGCCCTGGAATGCCTGGCGGCCGAGGCGAAAGCCAACAAGAAAGCCGCCGCCCCGGTTATCGAATAGCTGACAGATTCATGAACTTTGTTTCACTGTGAAGGAAGACCTCGCCGCCTATAGTCGGCAGGCTCATTTTTAAGAAGTCTCCCTTCCAGCCTGCCCTCCCGCAGGCTTTTTTTTGCCTTGGTTTTGCTCCCCCCGTAGCAGGAGTTTGTTGGTCAGAGCAGCCAGCGGAACAGATAGAACAGCGCCATGCTCAGCAACACGGTGATCAGCACGCTGCGGGTCCAGAACATCAACGCCACGGCGCTGATTCCGGCCAGCAGGTAGGGGTTGCCCACACTCAGGTTGAGCTTGTGATCAGCCAGGAAAATGATCGGGCCGCAGATGGCGGTGAGCATCCCCGGTACGGCAAACCCGAGAAACTCCCGCGCCCCGCGATTGAGGCGCACCGGCAGGCGCGGCTCGAGAAACAGGTAGCGGTTAAGAAACACGATCAGGCCCATGCCAAAAATCATCACGAAGATCATTGTTGCCCTACTCCCAGCCGCTTGCAGGCAAACCCTGCGCTCATCCCCAACACACCGGACACCACCACCGCCGATTCCCAGTGCAGGTAGCTCAGCCAAACCGAGCACAGCAACGACACGGCTACGCAGACAATGGTCGGCACGTCGCGCACTACCGGGGTGATCAGGGCGATAAAGGTCGCGGCAATCGAGAATTCCAGGCCCAGTTGATCCAGCCCGGGAATGCTTTTTCCGAGCACGATGCCGGCGAAGGTAAAGACGTTCCAGATGATATAGAACGTCAGGCCGACGCCCAGGGCGTACCAGCGATTGAAGGTCTGGCGGTCGTACTGGCTGACCAGGGCGAAGAATTCGTCGGTCAGCAAAAAGCCCAGGCTCATGCGCCACCGTGGTTTGAGCGGCGACAGCGTGGGACGCATGTGCATGCCGTAGAGCAAATGCTGGGAGGTCAGCAGCAAGGTGGTCAGCAGGATCGAAATCAGGCTGGCGCCGCTCTTGACCATGCCGATGGCCACCAATTGTGCGGCACCGGCAAACACGATGGTCGACAGCCCCTGGGCTTCCAGCGGCGTGAATTGGGCATCAATTGCAGTCGAACCGGCCAGCAATCCCCACGGCGCACACGCCAGGGACAATGGAATGATCGCAATCGCGCCACGGGAAAAGGCATTCAGAGGCAGAGCGTTAGGCATACACAACAAGCTCATCGACAGTCAGTCGACAAGCATGCCAGCGGTATCAGGGATTGTCTTGAACGATCGTGCTCAAGCCAGTTTGACCGACACCCGCTCCACCGCGTCCCGGGCTTCGCGCAGTTCGTGGGCGTCCTGGTTGAGCCGGTGGATGGTATTGAGCAGGCGCTGGCGCAGCACTTCATCGCTGAGCTTTTCGACGGCGCGCATCAGGTCAAACGCCGCGGTTTCGTTATTGTCCGCGACGGAATCCAGGGTCTTGCGCAGGTTGCGAGTGGCACGGGTCACACGTTTTCTTCCTTCATCACCAATGGGCAGGCACTTTAGGACATTTGTGTTTCAGTTTAATTTCAACCACTTGTCATCGATTGTCGGGCACTTGACGCAGGTCAATCGAAACAAGGTTTGACCAATACATATGGAAATACGTATATTCGTATTTCCATATGTATCAAGGCACTGACCATGTCAGATCTTTTCTCCCCGCCCAACGTCTTCAAATGCCTGGCCGACGCCACCCGCGCCAGGCTGACGTTGTTGATCCTGCGTGAAGGCGAACTTTGCGTGTGCGAATTGATCCATGCTCTGGACGACAGCCAGCCGAAAATCTCCCGCCACCTGGCGCAACTGCGCAGTTGCGGGTTGCTGCTGGACCGTCGCCAGGGCCAGTGGATTTATTACCGCCTCAACCCGGCCTTGCCGGAGTGGGTGACGGCAGTGCTCGACAACACCCTGCAAGCCAACCAAGCCTGGTTAAAAACAGACGCCCAGCGTCTGGAAACCATGGGTGACCGACCACAACGGGCCAGCGCCTGCTGCTGATCCTGCGGAGAGCTTTTCATGCTTGTAGCCGTTGCTATCTTTCTGTTCACCATCATTTTGGTCATCTGGCAGCCCAAGGGCCTGGGCGTGGGCTGGAGCGCCACGATGGGCGCGATCCTGGCCCTGGCGTGCGGGGTTATCAGCCTGGCCGACATCCCGGTGGTGTGGCACATCATCTGGAACGCCACCGGGACCTTCGTCGCGCTGATCGTCATCAGCCTGCTGCTGGATGAGGCGGGCTTCTTTGCCTGGGCTGCCTTGCATGTGGCGCGCTGGGGCCGTGGGCGCGGTCGGCGACTGTTCGCGTACATGGTGCTGCTGGGCGCGCTGGTATCGGCTTTGTTCGCCAACGACGGCGCGGCGCTGATCCTCACGCCCATCGTGATGTCGATGCTGTTGGCGTTGCGCTTTTCTCCGGCGGCCACCCTGGCGTTCGTCATGGGCGCCGGGTTTATCGCCGACACCGCGAGCCTGCCGCTGGTAGTCTCCAACCTGGTGAACATCGTCTCGGCCGACTACTTCAAGATCGGCTTCAACGAATACGCCGCAGTGATGGTGCCGGTGAACCTGGTGAGCGTCGCCGCGACCCTCGCCGTATTGCTGTGGTTTTTCCGCCGGGACATTCCGCAAACCTACGACCCGGCAGACCTCGACGACCCTGCCAGTGCGATCCACGACCGCGCCACCTTCCGCGCCGGCTGGTGGGTGCTGGGCATCCTGCTGGTGGGCTGCTTTGCCCTGGAACCGCTGGGCATTCCCATCAGCGCAATTTCTGCCGCCTGCGCCATATTACTGCTGGTGATCGCCGCCAAGGGCCACAAAATCTCCACCCGCAAGGTGCTGAAGGAAGCGCCCTGGCAGATCGTGATTTTCTCCCTGGGCATGTACCTGGTGGTCTACGGCCTGCGTAACGCCGGGCTGACCGACTACCTCGCGACCTGGCTCGACACCTTCGCAAGCTATGGCGTATGGGGCGCGGCCTTGGGCACCGGTGTACTCACCGCGCTGCTGTCTTCGGCGATGAACAACCTGCCAACCGTGCTGATCGGCGCGCTCTCCATCGAGGCCAGCCACGCCGTGGGCGTGGTCAAGGACGCGATGATCTACGCCAACGTGATCGGCAGCGACCTAGGCCCCAAAATCACCCCTATCGGCAGCCTGGCGACCTTGCTCTGGCTGCACATCCTGGCACGCAAAGGCATCACCATCACCTGGGGTTACTACTTCAAGGTCGGGATCGTGCTGACCCTGCCGGTACTGTTGATCACCCTCGCCGCCCTGGCCTTGCGCCTGAGTTTCTGACGGAGTTCGCTTGATGAAAGTCCTGTTCATGTGCACCGCCAACAGCTGCCGCAGCATTCTTTCGGAAGCCTTGTTCAACCATCTGGCGCCGGACGGTTTCCAGGCCATCAGCTCCGGGAGTTTCCCCAAGGGCCAGGTGCTGCCACGCAGCCTGACCACGCTGAAGGCCGCCGGCATCAGCACCGAAGGCTTGTACAGCAAGGGCAACGACGCCTTTGAAGGCAGCCCGCCGGACATCGTCGTCACCGTGTGCGACAAGGCTGCTGGAGAAGCTTGCCCAGTGTATTTCGGCCCGGCCATGAAGGCACATTGGGGGTTGGAGGACCCGTCGGATGTTCAAGGCGATGAAGCCCAGGTCGACGCCGCGTTCCGCGCCACCCTGGAAATCATTGAACGGCGCTGCCGGGCTTTTTTCGAGATTCCGTTCGCCAGCCTCAGTCCCATCGAAATCAAGGCCGAGCTTGATCGCATCGCCACGCCGTAACCGAAGAGCCGGGCGAGTAGTCGATCTGAAGCCCTTTTCCGGCGTATGCTCGCGGGCAACGGTCACAGCGAGCCCCCTCAATGAGTTCCATGCAGCACGCCTGGCTGGGCAACTACGAAGTCAGCAGCACCGCCTGCACCGGCCTGACATTTGCCCGCCACAGCCATGATGAATGCGTGATCGGCGTCAACCTGCTCGGCGAGGAACAGGTGTGGCTGGATCGTCGCACCTTCGAGGCCGGCCCCGGCAGCATCACCCTGTACAACCCGGGGCAGATTCAAGGCGGAGGCGCGGCCGAAGGGCAGCCGTGGCGGTTTGTCAGCTTGTATGCGACTGCCGAGCAATTGGCGGCTGACCTGGGTCTGGCGCACCTGGAGTTTGACCGTTCGCTGTGCTTCCAGCCGGCGTTGGCGATGAAACTCGCCGGGGCGATTGAAGGTGCGTTGAGTGCCGATCCGCTGGCCCGGGAGTTGAGTGAGGAAGCCCTGGTGGTGCTGCTCGGCGAAGTCGTCGGTTGCAGCGGCGTCCGCTTGCCTGGCAGCACTGCGGTGGGACGCGGGTTGGTGATCAAGGCCCAGGAATTGCTGGCTGAAAACCTGCACCAGGCGGTGGCACTCGAGCCCCTTGGTGACGAGTTGGGCCTGTCGAAATTCCATCTGCTGCGGGCTTTTCAGAAAGAAACCGGGCTGAGTCCACGCCAGTGGGCGATGCAACTGCGTACCCGGCGCGCCAAGGGGCTGTTGCGCTCAGGCGTTGCGGCGTCGCAGGTTGCCCATGCCTTGGGGTTTGCTGACCAGAGCCATCTGAATCGGCATTTCCGGGCGGCCTACGGGATCACACCGGGGCGCTATCAACGCGTGCTCAAGGGCTGAAAAGCGCAATCTGGTTCAAGACGACTTACACACCCTTCCCTAAAATGCCGGCCATCACTTGAAGGAAGGCAGGCATGTTGACGATCTTTTTTTCGGCGCTGGTGTTTGGGTTTGTGTTTTGCCTGTCGCCGGGGGCGGTGCTGGCGGAGACGCTGCGCCGTGGGCTGTTGCAGGGGTTTGCCCCTGCGTTGTTGGTGCAGATCGGTTCGCTGGTGGGCGATGCCGTGTGGGCGGTGATCGGGCTTACGGGCATGGCGTTGTTGATCCAGCATGAGTCGGTGCGGGTGCCGCTGACGGCCGTTTGTGGGCTGTATCTGGCCTGGCTCGGGATTCGCAGCCTGATGGATGCCTGGCGCTTGCCAGAGGCCGGGCGTGCGCCGGCCAGGTCCGGGCAGAATGCGCTGGTGGTGGGGGCGGCGATTTCCCTGGCCAATCCGAAGAACATTGTCTATTGGGGGG